>CAZFVG010000123.1:0-3284 GCA_964522135.1 uncultured Methanosarcinales archaeon
GGGAACTATGAGACCTACAGAACATGGAGAGGTGTGGGTCACAAACGATGGTGGAGAGACGGATCAGGATTTAGGGAATTATGAGAGATTCCTTGATGTTGAGATCCCTAAATCACATAATATTACAACGGGACAGATTTATAAGACGCTTATAGAAAAGGAACGCTCAGGAGAATTTCTTGGTGAGACTGTTGAAGTAATTCCACATGTTCCAGAAGAGGTGAAGAGTCGTATTATAAGTGCGAGCAAGGGTTTTGATATATGTATAGTGGAGATTGGCGGAACTTTAGGAGAATATCAGAACAGTATATTCCTTTTTGCACTTCGAAGTCTTGAGAATGACATAGGAAAAGACAATATATGTTACATGCTTGTCTCGTATCTTCCAATCCCGAGCCACATCGATGAGATGAAGACTAAACCTACGCAGCTTGCTGTCACGCTCATGAGACAGGCAGGGGTCGAACCAGATTTTCTTCTATGTCGTGGAAAGGTGCGTGTCGATGATGTAAGAAAACATAAATTAGGAAGAAATATCAACATACCTTCTGAAAGCGTCATATCGATGCCGGACGTTACTGGCGAGAATACTCCGAACTCATTATATGTCATACCGTTGGAACTTCAGAGCGAAAGATTAGGAGAGAAATTACTCAAGAGATTATGTCTTGAGCCGAAAATTAATGATGGTAAAGAATGGCTTGCGGCTGTGAATAGGATGCTAAGTGCGACGCGAGAGGTAAAGATTGCGATGATTGGGAAATACTTGAACATCGGGGACTACCAACTTGCTGACTCATATCTTTCAGTCAACGAAGCGCTAAGGCATGCATGCGCGATGCATGATGCTAGATTAAAGCTTATATGGATTGATTCAAAAAAACTCGAAGACAAAAACTACGATGTTTCTGAATTGAAACAATATGACGGCATAGTAGTTCCGGGAGGTTTTGGTTCGACTGGTGTAGAGGGTAAGATACGTGCCATAAAATTTTGCCGCGAAAATGACGTTCCGTATTTAGGTTTATGTTTTGGACTTCAGCTTGCCGTTGTGGAATTCGCAAGAAATGTGTGTGGTCTTATCGATGCACATACGACCGAAATAAATTCTAAAACATCAAATCCGGTAATCGATATACTTCCCGAACAGAAGGCAATAACCAAGAAAGGTGGAACAATGAGGCTCGGAGCATATGATGCTATACTAGTTCCAGGAACTATAGTGCATGATCTTTATGGAAAAGATTTAGTTTCAGAAAGACATCGCCATCGTTACGAGGTCAATCCAGAATATCACGATATATTGAAAAAACATGGTTTAATTATAAGTGGCATGAGTCCAGACAGAAGACTTGTGGAGTTTATCGAGCTTCCTAACCATAAATTTTTTGTTGCGACGCAAGCTCATCCAGAATTCAAATCAACACTTCTTCATCCAGCGCCACTATTTGGCGGATTTATAGTTGCGGCGTTAAAGAAATGATAAAAAATTAAAATTTTTTGGCGAATTCACCTATCAATGGTATATCCTTTTCTTTTCCAGATAACGAGTACACTATCCCTACCACCCAGAATGCGAATACTATTATACCAAGTATTGTCCCGAAGAATCCTACAAAGGGAATCCTAGTTATAATCCCTGCAATGGCCCACGCTATAAATAATACCAATCCTTGTTTTGCGTAATACATTGCGTACTTGTCTTTTCTTCGTGTTAGATAAACTATTAACCATCCGATTATTGTTAAGAATACTCCTAGAAATGCAAACACTTTACTGTCGCTGTCTTTACTCATGATATCACCTGTAATCTATTAAGAAGTATGGCTTATAAATTTTACTTATACTTGTTAGACATTATGTTTGGGATGTTTCTTTCTTCAGATTCTATTACTATTACTCTATTTACTAATTCGCTTGGATCCATGTTGGATTGTATTTCATCCAAGATGCTTATTGAGATGGCGTCAAGTCTTGTTACAGAAATATCATCTAATCTTGTAAGAGGAATTTCATTCATTCTCTTCCTCTTCTATTTCTTCGATAGTTTTTATGTCTCTGATTGCGAATAGATCTGTGTCCATATTTTTCCTCGTTGTTTATTCTATATTGGTTGTTTTTTTATTATCTTGGTATACGTTTTTGTTCTAAAAGAAGCACCAAAGCTTCCTACAGAATTTTTGGTGGGGTGGTTTAGAATTTTTAGATATATCGTAGGAAGCCGGTTTACTTCTTTATCGTGATGGTGTGAGCCTGGGCAGGTTTTCTCATTTCATAGAGCCATAACATGCCTATTCTCATCATGTCTTTGTTGAATTTATCGCTAATCTTGTATGTCTTCTTATACATGTCGTAATCAATCATACCCATGCTCTTCATGGGTGTCAAGATGCGATCGTAAAATTGTCTCTTATTATATGATAATGTGACTTTTTTCTTCTGTCCAAACTGTGTTGTTTCTTCATCTATGAGCTTTCCTTCGTGTAATGCTGTTGCGAATACGCTCATTTCTGTCTTTCCAATCTCTCCGCCATGAGTCTTCATCTCTTCGATTAGAAGCTTTGCTACAATAACTTGCTGTGATGTCGCGAATATGATTTCGTATATATTCTCAGGTAGATTGAACTGGTCGAATAATATTGTCATACCGTTTAGAAAGATTAGGTAATATATAAATGTTACGTTTGTGTATACTGGTTTACTGATTGAGGTGTTTAGGCACAAATAAGTATACTAAAAAGTATATTGGTATAGTCTTAGTTATAGGTATTACTCTTAAGTGATAAATATGGATAAACTTTATAAAGACAATAATGCTAGTCCAAATGTGATTCGCAACATTGAATTCGTATGCACAGGAAATAATGGAAGGAGCCCGCTTGCTCAATTAGTCGCAGAACATACTGCGGGTAATATAGCTCTAGTTTCAAATATGAATTTAAATATAAAATTTAGCTCAAGCGGTACGATGGTCGAACTGCCTTCAAACTTATCTCCTTACAAAACAATAATAGAAAAAGCCGTCATGAAAGGAATTCTGCAAAAAGAATTGTTAGAACAATATGATACCAATCCCAATGCAGCGCTTGAAGCATTAGTAACCCACGAAAAAAATATGAGAGATAAATTCTTGCATGATGAACTTAAGATAAAACCACAACCACATGCTCGTAATCAGATACATGTACGCAATGACATTGATCTAATACTGCCTATAGGAGCAAATAACTTAACAAGAGTACGCGAAATCTATAATACATCAACCAAAAAACCTCAGATTATTG
>CAZFVG010000124.1:0-3255 GCA_964522135.1 uncultured Methanosarcinales archaeon
TGAATCATGGAAGTACTCATATTTCTCAATGGTAAAAGAGCTTGTAGATTCTGGCGTGCGCGACGTCAAGGAGTTATCCAGTAGGATTATGGCTTCTGAACTCAAAAAACATGGTCAAGAGATAATGAAGTCGCTCCCGAAATTGATAGACAAGCTTCCATCTATGGTATTATCACAGAGCGAGGAGCTTTCAGCATTTGAAAGTTCTGGCATTGAGATAAGAAAGATGTTCGATTGCGACGTTTCAATAATCATCGCTGAGGATTCTAAAGAGGCAAAGGCGCGCAATGCCGTTCCTGGAAAGCCGGCAATAGTCATAGAAAAATAGTTTGTGATAAGCCGTAAAAAAATATTATCAATTAGCGTTTTCTTGAGTTCCACGTTCTTACCATTTTGAGGACTCTTGATTTTGATTTTTCTTCAAGTTCGTACATCGCGGATTCTGGGCTTTCGTTCTTTTCTGGCTGGTAATATATGTTGCTCGGGGCTCCGAAGAATCTTTTTCCGTTCACCATGTCAAAGGTTGCTTGGACAAATGGTTCTGTCATAACTTGTCCTGTGTATGTAGTATAGTTTGGGGTGATTATTGATGGTCTTATGTTGAAGCGTACCGTCCTATAGCCATTATATGGCGTACTGAAATATAGTCTTTTGAATGGTTTTTCTTCAGCGCTTATCAATGGTTTTCCTGTGTATCTTGTTACTGCGAATAGAAAACTCACTCTCATCGATTGTACATAGTCTTGGATTGCTTCGTTGCGTATGAGCATTTTCTCGTCTATGATGAATTGGAATCCGGAGTATGGGAATGGAATGTTTATCAGGCGTGTATAGTTGTGTATTGATCTTGGCCTGTCGCCTTCGGTATGGGTGTCATAGTCTATTTCCATTCGTAAATCTTTATCTAAAGTTTTTCTGAAGTAGGCGTTTATCGTGACGCCGAATACCTTGCCTTCAAGTGTTATGCGTTCATGCACTAATAGGAATGATTTACGGTTATCAGGTCCCCTAACGAATGCTTTGCTTGGCGGACTATTGCGTCTATCAGGTATCTTCTCAAATGATGGCTGATTTTGAAGTCTTAAGAGATTATCTGTGAACTCTTCCATAGTGATGACAATTATGGGTGTTTTATATATTTTCCTAATGGTGCGGTAGTTGAGGAATTAAAAGGACCATTCGACACTATCATACGTCGCTTTAGGATGAAGGCACAAGCGCTAGAAAGCCTCGGCAAAGACGAGGAAGCACAACAATTCTACCTCAATGCAAACAAGATAAAAGCAGTAAAAGAAGATGTAATCAAAGAATAACATTTAAAAAATATTCGTAGTTTCTCTATTTATGGAAAAATTTTTCAGTGAAGAAATTCTAAAAAATCTTGAAGGCGTTATTGCTTCAGAAGATTTTGCCGTATGCAATATTAAGCAATTTATCAATCTATTATGTAACAAGTATGAATGGAGTATAAAGTCGGGAGACCGGTATGCCGCAAAGGTATTCGAGGATGAATTGCGTGATTATTTCAGGAGGATGATTGTCGTTCCTAGCATCACTAGGAAAGTTGCTGTCACAGAGAGCCTGTACGTGGACCTCAAAGAGATGATACTTGCACGCGAACACCTCATCAAGAAAGGATTTTCTGGATTGATATCTTCACCAACACCGTCATCACGTGATGCTGAAAGGTTCTCGGCATTGAAAAAGGGGAAGTATAAAACATTATTCACTTCAATAGCACAATATGATTGGGCAAGTAAAAACATGACCTTAAATCCGCCTGTTGAGACAGTATTCCCGTATGAGATAACTCATCTACAACATGACATAATAGTCGCAAAGATACACGCGACGTATATGAGAACGGGAAACTTGTAGATACAAAGAAGTACATTTAAATACGAACTATCCCATATATAAATATGAAGGAATTGTTCGATTCTGTTAAGGATTATAGGGAATTTCTTACTGTCGATGAACTCGATAAGGAGTTAAAAAGACTTTGCAGTACGAATGAAATATTAAATATTGGAGTCTCTGAAAACGGTCACGAGATCCTCTGCGCAAGGCTTGGAAATGGGAAAAAGAATGCATTAGTATTTGGCTCGCCTCACCCTAATGAGCCTATCGGATGCTTGACTACGCTTGAACTCATAAAGATAATAAAATCTGATTCTGACCTAAGAAAAGAATATACCTGGTACATCGTTCCGTGCTCTGACCCTGACGGCGTAAGACTCAATGAGCCATGGTTTAAAGGGAAATTCTCGGTAAAAAAATATGCTTACGGATATTACCGCTCGCCTAGTATGCTTCAGTCAGAATGGTCATTCCCGACAAAATATAAACGGTATATATTTGATAAATCCCCGAAGCAGAATCAGGCGCTAAGAAAGCTTATTGATAAGATAAAGCCCAAGATAAATTATCCATTGCATAATGCAGGGTTTAGCGGGGCATTCTTCTTATTGTCGCATGAGATGCCTAAAAAATATTATTCACAAGTCAAGAAATTATGTAAAAAATTATGTATCCCTCTGGATAATGGCGATGAGATGTATCCATTCATGAAAAAACTCGATGATTCAATATCCATAGTCCCATTCTTTGAGCAGATATACGATTTTTTGGAGGAGAACGGTCAGAAGCCATGGAAGACTATGAAGGGCGGACAGGCTAGTATCGATTATGTGAAGAAGCTTGTTCCTGATATGTTCGGTGTCGTCGGAGAGATACCATATATTTATGATAAAAAAATCGAGGACAAGAGCAAGATAAATAAAACGAGAAGGGACGTAAACAGAAAAAAACTTATAGAGGGCACAGAAAGTAGAGAATTCATACTTGAAGTGTTGAAACTTAATGGGGTAAACAAAAAGTCTCCATTCTATACTATGCTGTACGTTGGGGCGAAGGCGTATATACGCGATCAAAAGGCAAGACTCAAGAAATTAATCGATAAGAAGTATTCCACACAATCTACCATCGCTGAAGAATTCACGATGAATGTAATGATAAAATTCTACATCGCAATAAACCTCGGGGCACTACATCGACTACTTTTAGAATCTCGCAAGACTCCTGAATTAATCAAGATGGATGATAAAATTCGCAAGCAGATTGCTTGGAATATTTCATATATAGAGAAGAATTCAAACTATAAGACTATTCCTATTAAGAATCTTATAAAGATACAGCTCGGATGCTTATTATACGCACTTGAATATTTATGAAGGCTATGGAAAAGATGATTCG
>CAZFVG010000125.1:0-3210 GCA_964522135.1 uncultured Methanosarcinales archaeon
TACAAAAAATCATTATCCATAGTAATAACAAATAAATACATCGCTGAAACTTATAGACAATACTTCAATTTTCTCTGGAAAACATCCTCGCCTGTATGAATCATTTCTTGCTATCTTTCCATGTTATCTCTACCGTTTCGTAATCTTCTGGGCCTTTAGGCTCGTGATATATATGGACATCGAAATGTATGTGTGGGCCGAGGCCAGAAAGCCAGCCTGTGGCTCCTGAATATCCGATGATTTGTCCTCTCTTGACTTCATCACCGACTTTTACAAGCGAACCCTTCTTCCTTATGTGTTCATATATAGAATATTCCATGCTATCATGCCTTATCTCGATATAATTTCCATTCGTGTCATGATCTTCTGTATCGCCGCCGATATCTGAATCTTGCTTGACATCAACAACAATCCCGTCAAGAGCTGCAAATATCAATGTTCCTTGAGGAACTATAAAATCTACTCCATATCGCAACCTTCCGACATGAGCCTTCGACTTATCATAAGTCATCTCGAATTTTGACTTGGCATTCAATGGGTATGAATATAGATTCTTAGTCATCTTATTTTCTCTTATCACCAAGTTTCCTTATCAAATCTACCAATTCATTTACGGGCATGTTAGTTTTTATGGCAGTAGGACAGAAATGCGTTCTTGAGACAAAATAATCCTTGTCAGAGACCTTCTCCATCAAAATTTCCTGTCTAGGTATGTCTAATTTGAAATGCTTGCATAGAGCGTGGATATCGTAAAATCCCACAAGATTCAGTTCTGATTCATTTTCCAATATTTCAAGAAATGTATTATTTGCCTTCTCAATATTTCTCTTCGATATATCTTCAGAAAGATTCTTATCGCATAATTCCCCTGTCCAGAGAGGACCTGAATATTGCATGAATTCTCCAGAGACGCAACTTTCGCATTTTTCATGATTGAATTCAGAGACCTTTAGTGAAAGACACTTCTCGCAAAATAGGAGATATTTGCTTCTTACTAAAACTTCATCGACTGATTTTTTTCCCTTGATGCACCTGAAAGATATTCTGAAGTAATGGTCTTTGAAATATGAATATAGTGGTATTAAGGCCTTATCATGCTGGGCTCCTATGAGCTGTATCTTTCTGATAAGTATCCGAAGTCCCGTTTCATGCATCATGTAATTTCTCATAGGCTTTGCCCAATACTTCCTTACACAGGCTGCAATGTAGGTTCCGGATAAAGGCGCCGTATCCGTTGCTGTAACGGCAAGAACCCCATCTCTTGATAAGCGAGAAATGCTTGATTCAAGAAAATCATTGGGACTTCCGAATGGATCCACATCGATATAATCAAACCCACGACTTTCAAGAAGCAGGATGTTTGCATCTTTTGATAGTATGATAATCTTATCCTTATCCAACTTAGAAATATCGTTGAGCGCAAGATTCTTCTCAAATAATCCTGGAAAAGCCGGATCATGGTCGTTTACTGTTATGTTTTTTATCTTTTCGCTCTTCAATTCTTTAAGAAATCTTAAGCTCCTAACACCGCTCCCTGCCATGATATCTGCTATCTGCATATCGGCTATGTCAAGAGAATTGAGCAAAAGAACGCTTATATCTCTATTAAATTTCATCACAGGGTTGTAGAATACATCAAGTTCTTTCGATATCTTCCCATCATCAGCAACCGATGCATAGAACCGTGCTTTTCCTTCCATGATTATATTCATGAAAGGAAAAAGGCGTTGGTGTTTAAAAATTTTTAAGAAACAATCAGTTTTAAGAAACATTTAAAAAACCTCTTCGCATTCTATAACACATGGCAAACTCGGACAGTTCAAGATGCCGCTCACCGATAATTGCGGTGCTTGGCCACGTTGACCATGGAAAATCCAGCATTCTAGATAAGATTAGAAATACGACTATAATAAATACTGAAGCTGGAGGGATAACTCAGGCTATAGGCGCATCAATAGTTCCATTGCATATCATAAAAAATTTCTGCGACAAGCTGAATGTCCAGTTCAATTTCATAATCCCGGGACTTTTATTCATAGATACTCCTGGTCACGAGGCTTTCACGTCCTTACGAAAGCGAGGAGGCAATCTTGCGGACATCGCAATACTTGTTGTAGATATAAATGAGGGCTTCAAGCCGCAGACAATAGAGGCCTTTGAGATCCTAAAGAACTACAAGACGCCATTCATAGTAGCCTTGAACAAGATAGATTTAGTGGATGGATTTCTGACGAGAGAGGAAATGAAGAATAAAACACTACTCGATAACATCAACGCCCAGAATTTTCAGGTCGGACAGGATATAGAATCAAAATTGTACAACATCGTATCGTTCATATTCGAAAAATTTGGTATGGAATCAGAACGCTATGACAGGTGCGATTTCACAAAACAGATAGCGATAGTCCCATGCTCTGCAAAACTAGGGATAGGAATACCTGAATTATTGATGGTGCTCACAGGTCTCACCCAGAGATATCTTGAAAATTCATTGAAATGTAATCTTGACGAAAACGCCCCGGCAAAAGGTACGATACTTGAGATAAAGAACGTTGAAGGGATGGGACTATGCTTAGATGCAATACTCTATGATGGTGTACTGAGGGTCAATGACATACTCATAATAGGCGGGCTTGAAAAACCTTTGATAACAAAAGTAAAAGGAATATTTGAGCCGAAAGTCATGGCAGATATGCGCGACAGAAAGACTAAATTTGCATCGATAAGAGAGGCCGCAGCTGCGACTGGAGTCAGGATAACCGCCCCTGAACTTGACGGAGCGATTGCAGGCATGCCTATAATATCATCTCCGCAAGGGACAAGCGAATCGGATATAGAAAAATTGAAATTAGAGGTACAAAAAGAGGTCGACGAGGTAATAATAGAGACTGATAAGGAAGGAATTGTGATAAAGGCTGATACTATAGGAAGTCTAGAAGCCATAGTCAAACTCCTGAAGGATAAAGGGATAAAGATAAGAAAGGCGAGCGTCGGAAACATAACAAAAAAGGATGTTGCTGACGCAGAATCAAATTATGATAAGGACCCGACAGAATCCGTAATACTCGGATTCAACGTCGTAGAAGATGCTGGACTCAAGAAGGAGCGTGTGAAGATAATAATCAGCAATATAATATACAGACTTATAGACGACCACGAATCATGGAAGACAGAGGAGAAAAAAAAGATAGAGCAAAGGGATCTTGAGGG
>CAZFVG010000126.1:0-3182 GCA_964522135.1 uncultured Methanosarcinales archaeon
CCCATATTGTTGTCGATGATGTGCAACACGTTGATGCTCCTGTTGTGCACGCTGTTGATGCAGTGCTGTAACTCCATCCAGTAGTGCCTGATGGGCAAAGATCTGTTCCGCTATAATCGCAATTTGTCGTGCCTGTAGCCCAGCAATATCCCGTGCCGTCAGCCCATGATCCAGAGGCGCATGATGTTGGAGCTGCCTGTGATGATATGCCTGTGCAGCCACTTGATGTACAATCATTGCTCCTATCGACCGAGCCACCATTGTCATAATAACATGAACCACCAGATACTGTACCGGGTGTGAGGCATGATGCACTAGGACACCCTGACCCTGTATAATAACATGTGGTTCCAGTTAGACAATATCCAGATGCGCCAGAACCATACGTACAAGAGATTGCACTGATAGGATAGACAGCTGATGATGCACCGCTTGCACTTCCGGCATTGTTAGCATTATCCCTTGCAGCAGAAGTATACGTGTACGACGAGAAACAATTGAGACCAGTCGCTGTCTGAGGATTTGATACACTCCAAGTATTAATCCCAGATCCAGTACCAGTAATATAATAATCCTTGATACCAGTCGTAACTGTCGCAGACTGCGCAGGATATATTCTTACATCATCTATTAAGAATGATGATGCCACTCCGTTAGGGTTTCTGAAATATAGGTATGAACCTTCGCTCGCCATCTCAGGGCTTGCTGAGAATGAGCCTGTAACTTTTGTCCATGATGTTGATGTTAATGTTCCTGAAACGTAGACAGTAGTATAAGGACTGTTAGCTCTCCCTATCTCTACATCTATACCTCCTCCACTTAATACTTTGTAATAATATTCGATATAATATGCCTGTCCAGAACTCCATCCAGTATCGCTCCTCTGCGGTCCTCCCCAGCATCCTGCAGTTTCAGTTGTCTTCCAGGAACTCAGACCGCCGTGTACGTCGCTTGTCTCTTGAGTTAACGTCAACCCGCAACTATTCCACGATGTCCATCCTGGTGGCGTGTTAGAAGAGTATACACCTTCTAGTCCTCCATTTGATATGAAATTATTATAGTTCGCTTCTGTATCGAAATTTTTCATGTAGTAATAGTATGTGTTTCCGTTGTCTGATGGTGCTGATGTGCTTATACTTAGTGATGTCGTCGATGCAGCTGTTGCTGTTGGGGCTGATGGAGTGTTCGGAGCTGATGTGTCTGATGCTGCCGTATCCGAGTATGAACTCGCTGTCGTGAAATTTCCTAATGTCAGCATGACGTTCAACATCAGGCTATTGGGCGGATTAGCGTATGTATGTTGCTCGTAACATTTACATTTTGCAGAATTATAATAATATGTACCGTCGATATATCCGTTTGCTGTATCTAATACTACGGAATGTCCGTAGAAGCCTGCACTGGTGATTCCTGTCCTTCCATCGCCACCGTTACCAGTCATCGTTGTCCAATCATCTGACATTATACTTCCGAAACTTCCGTCTCTCGAGGCTGTGGTATCAGTACCGCTGGTCCCGACTGTAGTAGATATAGGATATATAGAATTGGTGTTATCATTGCCCATCGAAAAAATGCTGTATCCAGCATCGCATAATTGGTCAAGCAGGGCGTAATAGCTGGCGACAGAGCAATAAGTATCTGCGGCCACGACTATTTTTGGCGCATATGCATCAACAGCAGCCTTAGTCGTGACAGTATAATCTTGTACTATATTAGTAAATCCTAGACTCGTCAATTGAGTGTATACGTGGCTGTCTGGTGTGCCACATCCAGCATCATAAATTATCAATATCTTCGGCTGGCTAGATATGACGGGAGTGTATGTCCCGCCTATTGTTGAACTCTTATATGGTTGGTAGTATGTTCCACTACTGAATGTTAAGTCTACTCTATTAGCCCCATTGTTTCCGGATGCTGATATCGATGCAGAACTCGGTGCTGTCCTCTTATATGTAGTCGCTGATACTGTACTACTGTATGTTGAATATGATGCTCCCTTGTATGATCTTACCCTATAATAATATGCAGTGTTGTCGTTCAGATTATCGTCGGTATATGTCGTCACGTCTGCTCCGACTGTACCTATCTGCGTCCACCCTGAACTCCCATCCGGACTTCTCTCTACGGCAAACCCGTCCTCGTCTGGAGTGTTAGAGTTGTCAGTCCATGTCAAAACTATTTTTCCTAATTGTGAGTCCAATGGTTTACTAGTCTGTGCTGTTGCAGTAAGGCCGGTAGGCTGGTTGACGCAACCTGTCCCAGAAACACATGAGTCTCCTGCATTTGTCATGGCGCATGTCGATCCACTTGTCGCTGTTCCGTCGCTGCATGTATACGCTCCGTAGTAGCATGTTGTTCCACTCGTATATCCGCTTCCGTACAAGGTTGATGATGCACCGTTTGAGCTGCTTCCTGAAGCGCAGCTTATGTCTCCGTAGTAGCACGTTCCTGTCGTCGATGAACCGGACCAATATCCATTACCGAATAATGATCCTGATACTGTTCCACTGCTTGCGCTTCCGTCGCTGCATGAGTATGCTCCTGTATAACAATATCCTGTTGTTGCTGTTGTTGGATTTATTGAGCTGCATGCGCTGTTTGAACTGCTGAAATATCCGCTTCCACATATCGTTGAACTTGCTCCGTTTGCTTCGCTTCCGTCGCTGCATGTTAGGTCTCCGTAGTAGCATGTTTCACTTGTTGCGCCTCCAGTGCCGTATCCGTTTCCGTATATTGTTGTTGATGCTCCGTTTGCTTGGCTTCCGTCGCTGCATGTTAGGTCTCCGTAATAACATACTAGACTTGTAGTTGTTGTTAGTGATCCTGAATAGTATCCGTTTCCGTATATTGTTGCCGATGCACCGTTAGATCCTGCACCATATCCGCAGCTTATGTCTCCGTAATAACATACTAGACTTGTAGTTGTTGTTAGTGATCCTGAATAGTATCCGTTTCCGTAATAAGTTCCTCCGCCTGAAGCGGAACCTGAACTGCATCCATAGCATGTTGCTGATGTGCTTGTCGTCAAGCTTCCAGAATATGTATACCAAGTGTCTGAGCCGCCGTTATTTCCACAACATTGTGGTGTGCTCCCTGAATTTGTTCCCTGATTAGAATACCAAGTCCTTGCAGTGCAACCAGAAGCTGTTGATGTACAATATCCTGAGGCAGAATCCTTACTA
>CAZFVG010000127.1:0-3174 GCA_964522135.1 uncultured Methanosarcinales archaeon
CACGGAAATCCGAACGATTGCTGGTATCCATGGCTAAAAAAAGAATTAGAGAAGAAAGGATACGAAGTTTTCATCCCAGTAATGCCTGATACTGATAATCCTAAGATAGATAAGTGGGTCAAAAAATTAAAGAGCGTTGTGGGAAAACCTGACAAGGGTACATTCTTCATCGGCCATAGTGTAGGCGCGCAGACCATTATGCGCTACCTCGAATCGATAAACAAGAATAACGACGTAAAGGTTGGCGGGATATTCTTCGTTGCTGGATGGTTTACACTCACACCAATTGTCACAGAATCAAAAGAGGAGGGAAAAACCGCAAAACCTTGGCTCGACAAAAAGATAAATTTCTCAAAGACCACATCAACAACAAAAAATATTGTCGCAATATTCTCTGATGATGATCCCTACGTCCCGAAAGAGAACATCAAGCTGTTCAAAGAACTACTTCATGCGAAAATAATAATTGAAAAGAATAAAGGGCATTACGACTCTGACACGAATGTAACCAAACTACAAGTGCTATTAAGATATTTCTAGAAAATAATTATTATATATCACTAATTTTTTCTATGTTTTAAGTTATTCTTGTCGACATTCCAGAGTATGCCTATTATTATAAGCCCGGTCATCGCTCCAAGTGTGTTACATAAAAGATCCCATTGATAGTCATAGGTTATCATATCGCGCTCAAGATTCTGCGATATAGTCAACGTCTGCAGCATCTGAGAATTGGTATGAAGTGTGAAATCTCCCTCGCTAAGCATTGTCGAGCCAGAGAATTTTATATATTGAGAACCGACAAATTCTATATTCTTGGCAACAGCTCCTATGCCGAGTACAACAAGTACGGCTATGATTGCTTTCTGTATAGGCGCTTTCTTGGAATGAGCTATCAATATATAGAACAGGACGATAGTTAAGACAAGGCAATTTGTGAAATGTATGAATTTATCGTAACCTATGCCCTGTATAAGATATTCATAGAATTGAAATAACACTCCGCATAAATGCGTAATCATAGGTATGAATCCTAATATTATGATGATTGGCGGAAGACGATATTCTTTCTGAACTATATAGAATACCCCTACAAAAAATAACTCCATAACGCAATCCTTAACGAAGGCACTGACATAGATACCTGCGTAGATGGTCGCTAGTATAAGAATCACCGCCATCACTATAAACATCATATCTATAGTCTTCTTGTGAGGATCCATTTATTGAGACACTGTATATAATCCTTTTTAAACTTTTGCAAGGATGAGTGCACAAATTATACATTGATAAAAATACGCCGTGGCCCCTTCTCAGGTGTTTCTCCTGAAGCGGTCTATACCCTGGTATTAATTTTTATATAAAATAGACTAAGAAATATAAAAAGATTGTTGTTTGAAACCGTAAACTATATAAATTGATAGTTACTCATTAGGTAACTATGACTAGTGAAGTGCCACAATATTGTTTGAGAGCTTATGCAATGTTTTTTTCGAGACATGGCTCAAGAGAATCTTTTAAACAGTCTGAATTAGATTGGATAGTAGGTCAAAGCATGAAAAAGAAGATATTTTCGTATTTATTGCGTTCTGGATGGATTAAAAAAGAATCAAGAAAGGAATACTCGTGTTTAGAACCTTCTATAGTTATGAAAGAATTGTTAGATTTTAAAGTCCCAGAAATTATGAAAGAAGCAGAAAAGGACTATGCATTTACTGGATTATCTGCTATAGAGATATGGTCTGATTATTCGTACGTACAGCGGGGATTAGAAAAATCTCCCTATTTTATTCAAATTTTAAGAAAAGATTTGAAATATTGGAAAGATTACTTAAACAAAAAAAACGTACCAAATTATTTAAATAATGGATCAACAATAGGAGAATACGTGATATTAATTCCTGTAAAAAAATTAGCATACACAGATAAAAATGGTTTTAAAGTGGATGATTTAAACATAACATTACAATTAGCAAAACAAAACGAAATGTATGCCTATGCATATGGATATATAAAGAGGACATATGGATCTATTGCAAATTAGGGAAAAAGAAATATTCGAAACACTAAAAACAATATCCGAATTCAATTTTGTACTAATTGGAGGATATGCAGTAAACGCGTACGCATTGCCAAGATTTAGTGTAGATTGCGACATTGTATTACGAGACAAGAAAGAATTAATTAAAATATCAAAAAAACTACAATCCATAGGATATACAGAATCTGCCACAGACAAACACTCAGCCTACGGTGGAGAATTCTACAGATTCGAAAAGATGATAGCAGAAAATTTCAAGGTAAGCATAGACATATTAGTAGAAAAAATATACGATAGGCAATCCAAGAAAACAATTGATGCATCATGGATATTTGAAAACTCTTCTATAACATTTCTAAAAGGGAAAACAATCATGGAAAAACTATCTATAAGAATTATAGACATCGATGCATTGATAGTCACGAAATTCATAAGCGCAAGAAACACAGACATAAGAGACATATTCATGATGATGCCACAAGCAAAAAACATACAATGGATCAAAAAAGAAATAGCTAAAAAAATAAACTTTGAAAAACAGTATGAAAAAATAGTAAAAAAAATAATCAGCACTGAATTCAGAAATAATCTACAAGGAGTATACGGAAAAATAGACGAAAAAACATTCGAAAAGCACAAACAAAAAATAATAGAAATGAATTCCAAATAGATTGCTCAATTCCGCCGTCGGAGGGACGAACCGAAAATCCTATCGGTAATCACATCCAAAGATTTAGAATATAT
This sequence comes from uncultured Methanosarcinales archaeon, assembly GCA_964522135.1. Lineage (GTDB taxonomy): Archaea > Nanobdellota > Nanobdellia > Woesearchaeales > UBA9642 > UBA9642. Next base: position 2,786 of record CAZFVG010000127.1, read on the forward strand.
AAAGACACATGAGAGTAAAAACACCTAATTTTTTAGGTGTAAAATTACGTAAAAAAAATAAATATCGTCCCCAGCTCACACTATTGGGATAGCAAACAATGAGCCAAGGACAATAAAATTGCTTTTTGTGATTAGCTGTCGTATCTTTCTGGCTTATCATACTCTATTACCAAAAAATTCTTGTCTTTTACTTTCTCGCTTAAGTCCAGTGCTGTTGCAAGTGTCATTTTTGTAGTCTTTCCAAGATGTAAGTCTTTTAGTGTATCCCTGTCTGTATGTGGTAGATATGTACTATCACATCTTCCTGTTTTCTCGAGGTAATTCTTATCCATTTGGGAATCACTAACAAGTATCATATCATCTAACACTTTTTCGGTTATGCATGATTG
>CAZFVG010000128.1:0-3140 GCA_964522135.1 uncultured Methanosarcinales archaeon
TATAATCCAGCACCTGCCTCAAGACAAGAATATACTCGACCAGCACAATCATTCCAACCTATCATTGAGCAAAGACCAGAAGTTCGAGTAATGCAGCCGCAAACTCAAATATTCCAATCATCAGGTTCGACAATTCTTGCAATGCCTTTTGTTAGAAAGTATGCAAGGGATAATGGCATAAACCTTTCAAGTACAAGAGGGACTGGAGCTCACGGCCAGATTCTAATCAATGATATCCATGGAATAAGCGGGGCAACGCCGAGTGCTGTACGCGAGACAATAAGTTTTGCAACACCGGCTCAAATCCAGCAACCACAATCAACTCAGCCTCAAAGTCCATTCCAAGGCTATAATGATATCCTTGCAACCCCGTCAACAAGAATGCTCGCAAGACAATTAGGTGTTGATCTGACGCGAGTCAAAGGAAGTGGAGACCATGGCATGATTACAAAAGAAGATGTTGTGAACTATGGAAAACAAGTAACATCGAATCCTAATCCAATATCATCAGTCCCTATCTCAAATATTCCAAACGCACAAAATCACGTTGCACAGCAAAGATCAGTTGCTGCCGGAGTCGGCTCTGAAGTGATTCCGATGTCAGCGATGAGACAGGCTATATCAAGAAAGATGAATGAATCGATGCACATGACTGCACAGTACAGCGTCATGGACGAAATCGATGTTACCGAACTCGTAAAGACGAGAGAGAGATACAAAGAATCATACGAGAAACAGGGAATAAAACTCACATATCTGCCGTTCATCATCAAAGCAGTCGTCAACGCATTGATTAAGCATCCGAACGTGAATTCAAATCTTGATGAAGCAAATAAACAGATAATATTGAAACATTATTACAATATCGGGATTGCGACAGATACGCCTGAAGGATTGATAGTCCCTGTAGTCAAAGGCGCTGACGCAAAAAGCATAATCACATTATCAAAAGAACTTCTAGACATAACATCCAGAGCAAGAGAGCGCAAATTACGATTGGACGAGATGGACGATGGCACGTTCACAATATCGAGCCTTGGAAATAATTTCGGTCAGGGATTCACACCGATAATAAACTATCCAGAAGTCGCCATAATGGGCATCGGAAGGATAGTCGAGAAACCAGCGGTGTTCAACGGACAGATAATCCCAAGAAAACTCATGACATTATCACTAACAGCAGACCATCGCATAATAGATGGTGCAGAGGCATCACGATTCATGAACGACGTCAAGGCATATCTTGAAGACCTGAACTTATTACTTATGGAGTTGAATTAGATGGTTGTAGGCTCTCTCGACATAAACACTGATGTTCTGATAATCGGAGCGGGACCAGGAGGATATGTCGCAGCAATAAGAGCAGCACAGCTCGGACTCGATGTTATCGTAGTCGAACGCAAGAAAAAACTTGGCGGCGTATGCCTCAACACAGGATGTATTCCTACAAAAGCCGTCATCCACGCATCAAACTTTCATCATACTATAAAAGATTTAGAATGGACAGGAATCACTGTCAAGAGTTATGACGTCGATATGCGAAAGATGCACGACTGGAAAAACGCTATAATAAATAAACTCGAATCAGGCATCCAAGGATTATTCAAGAATTATGATATCGAAGTCATAGAGGGAAGAGCTGTCTTCAGGAGCAACAACGAAATTCATATCGAAGGAAAGACAGACATCAACACCGTACGATTCAAGCATTGCATCATCGCAACCGGCTCATCAACAATCGATATCCCAGGATTTCTAATCGACAGAAAATATATAATCACAAGCGATGAAGGATTATCACTTGAAGAGGTCCCGAAAAAACTTATAATAATCGGTGGCGGATATATCGGAACTGAATTAGGGACCGTATACGCAAAACTCGGGACAGAAGTAAGCATAGTTGAATTCACAGACAGACTAATATCTACACTAGAGCCAGACATCGTAGACGTCGTCGCAAGAAAGCTTGACGAATTAGGCGTCAAGAAATATCTTAAGAGCAAGGCATTGAATTGCGAAATCAAGGATAATCACGTCATAGTAAATATCGACCACGATGGCCAGAAGGAAAGTCTCGAAGCTGATAAGGTAATGGTAGTCGTCGGTAGAAGACCAAACAGTGAAGGCATCGGCCTTGAAAATACCGGAGTAAAAATAGACGCCAAAGGATTCATCATTGTCGATAAACAGATGCGAACATCAGTTCCAAACATATTTGCCATAGGTGATGTAGTAGGCCAGCCAATGCTCGCCCATAAAGCAAGCCGCGAAGGCAAGGTTGCGTCAGAGGTAATCTCTGGACTCCCATCAGCATTCGACAATAAGGTAATCCCATTCGTCGTATTCAACGAACCTGAGATAGCTTCTGTCGGAATGAAAGAAGAAGAAGTAAAGGCAAAAGGTATAATATACATCGTAGGAAAATTTCCATTCTCAGCCTCAGGACGCGCAATGACGCTGAACCAGACAGACGGATTTGTAAAATATATAGCAGAAAAAGAGACAGGATTGATACTCGGAGTCCATGCAGTAGGACCAAACGCATCAGACCTTATCTCAGAAGCGACACTCGGGATAGAGATGGGAGCGACGCTCGAAGATATCGCTCTAACAATTCATCCACATCCAACGCTGCCAGAAACACTAATGGAAGCCGCAGAAGTCACACTCGGCAGAGGGATACACATATTCAATCCAAGTTTCCTGAAGAGATAAGAGGGGAAATGATTCTTTATTATAATATGTTGATACAGGTTTTTCCGCAATCTATTTAAATCAAGTATACTTAATATACTCATACACAATTATTGGGGGTGTAATGATGACTAGTAATGGGTTTATCGGAAATTGGTTTAAAGACAATTGGGACTATACCTACGTTATAGCAAGAGCCATTGTCGCAATAGTATTTTTCATTCACGGAACATACAAACTGTTCGGATGGTTCGGTGCAAAATCAGTTGCGCCATTGTTCAGCCTATTCGGGCTTGGCGGAGTAATTGAGACAGTTGTCGCCGTATTATTGTTCTTTGGATTATTCACAAGGCTTGGAGCATTGCTTGGAGCACTCGAGATGGCGTACGTATGGTTCTTTATACACATCGCGAAAGGGGTATGGAATCCGCTTGCGAATGGAGGGG
>CAZFVG010000129.1:0-3100 GCA_964522135.1 uncultured Methanosarcinales archaeon
AACCTGTAGAGCAAGAAGTATTAGTAAGGATAATAGAATCTGGCGGCTCGATATTCCAGTCAGAGCTGGTCAATAAGTCTGGTCACACAAAGGTTAAGGTCACAAGGATTCTCGATAGATTAGAAGGCAAAGACTTGATAGAGAGAAAGAGGCGCGGCATGACGAATATAGTTATATTGAAGCAATGATTCTGTAATGTAACTAGTTTCACATGTTTGTTTATAAAGGGTTTCAACATTCTAGTATTAGTATCACACAATCAGGATACTTTTGAGGTGTTAAGATGAAGAAAATCGAACTGAAAATCAAAGGAATGCATTGCAACAGCTGTCCTATATTGATAAAAGAAGTACTCACGGACACAAAAGGTGTCAAAGAGGCAACTGTCGATCTAAAGAAGGCTAACGCAGTTGTATCTTTTGACGAAAAATTAGTTAATGAAAAACAGCTTGCAGATGCTATAGAGAAGGAAGGTTATAAGGTAATGAAATAAAAATGGTAAAAAAATCTGATCTGAATATTGTAGGGATGCATTGCGCGAGCTGTGCGACGCTCATAAACAGGTCGCTATCAAAAGCCGATGGCGTCAAAGAGGCGAACGTGAATTACGCAACTGCAAAGGCAATGGTTCTTTACGATGATAAACTTTTATCAGAATCAGACCTCATAAAAATAATCCAGTCAAGAGGCTACGACGCAAAGGCATATGATCAGAGTACAGATGCAAAATATAAAGAAGAGACACAAAAAAAAGAGATTGGTAAGGCGAAATTCAATTTCTTCTTCAGTCTATGTTTTGCTGTTCCGGCTTTCATAATAGGGATGGTCTTGATGCCGCTCGGGATAGAAGTTCCTTATAGCCAGTTCATACTATTGATACTTGCGACACCAGTTCAATTCTTTGTCGCAAAAGACATGTACATGAGTGCATGGGCGTCATTCAAGGTGTGGACAGCAAATATGGATACGCTCATAGTCGTCGGCACAACGTCAGCGTATGTATTCAGCGTATATTCTGTATTTTTCAATCCCTCGCTAGGGCAATATTTCGAGACATCTGCGATACTCATAACATTCGTAGTCCTCGGAAGATATCTTGAAGCTGTCGCTAAAGGAAAAACTGGCGATGCCATAAAGAAACTCATGCAATTATCGCCAAAGATTGCAACAGTCATCAGAACTATCGGTGGAAAAAAGAAAGAGGTCAAGATTCCTGTAGATGACGTGGTCGCAGGAGATGTAGTTATTGTAAGGCCTGGTGAGAAGATACCTGTAGATGGAATAATAATCGAAGGGTCATCGTCTGTTGATGAGAGCATGATAACTGGAGAGAGTATCCCTGTCGAGAAACAGAAAGGGAGTCTTGTCATAGGCGGAACGGTAAACAATCATGGAACGTTCAATTTCAAGGCGAAAAAGGTCGGGAAGAACACGACACTGTCAAACATAATACGGTTGATAGAGGATGCTCAGGGAAGAAAGGCTCCTATACAACGATTTGCGGACATGATATCGGCATATTTCGTCCCTATAGTCATAATTATTGCATTGCTCACGTTCATTACATGGTATTTTATCATTGGAAAAGATTTTTCATTTGCTATGATAACTTCTGTTGCTGTACTTGTCATAGCCTGTCCATGCGCTCTTGGACTCGCTACACCCACAGCCATACTTGTCGGCACAGGTAAGGGCGCAAAGAATGGCATCCTGATCAAAGGAGCTGATTCGCTCGAGGCTGCGCACAAGGCAAAGAGCGTCATATTCGATAAGACTGGAACAATAACGATTGGAATGCCAGTCCTTACAGATATAATCCTGCTTGACAAGACGAATCCTAAACTATCAGAAAAGATATTGTTAAAAATTGCTGCATCTATAGAGAAGTCTTCAGAGCATCCGCTTGCTGATTCTATCGTCCGTGATGCAAAGGCAAAGCATATAACATTATCAAAAATTTCAGGATTCGTGGCGATACCGGGCCACGGCATAACGGCAAAGATAGCTAGAAAATTATATTACTTCGGCAATCAAAAACTCCTTACAAGATACGAGATAACATTCAATGATAAGAGTGCACTCACAAGGCTTGAAGAGGAGGGTAAGACAGTAATGATACTTGCCGATTCAAGACACGTCATAGGATTGATAGCCGTTGCAGACACTATAAAAGATACGAGCAAAGAAGCAGTGAGACAACTCCAATCACTCGGGGTAAACGTCTATCTCATAACAGGAGACAATGAACGGACGGCAAAGGCTATAGCAAAACAGGCAGGGATAAGTCCAAATAATGTTTTTGCCGAGGTTTTGCCAGAAGATAAAGCCGACTATGTAAAACAACTTCAACTTAAAGGCGTAGTCGTGATGGTTGGCGACGGCATAAACGACGCTCCGGCACTTGCCCAGGCAGACATCGGTATCGCGATGGGTTCTGGAACCGATGTCGCAATGGAAACGGGCAATATAATACTTATGAGAAACGATTTGCTCGACGTCCCAAAATCAATAAGGCTCAGCAAACAGACCATGAATAAGATAAGGCAGAATATGTTCTGGGCGTTATTTTATAATATATTAGGGATACCTATAGCTGCAGGAATCTTATATCCATTTACCGGATGGCTTTTGTCACCGATAATAGCTGGCGGCGCGATGGCGATGAGCAGCGTAAGTGTGGTGACGAACAGTCTACTATTGAAACGATCTAAGTTATGAACGAAAGGTTTAAAATGACAAATACAGAAAAAAATGCGGAAAGGAGATTTCATTGGAAATTTACGGACAGCAAAAAAGTTCTCAGATATGCTGTAATAAGTTTGGTTGTATTGCTGTTACTGCACGTAATTGTATATTTTGGATTCTTCAACTCAATCCCTAACTTCATAGCAAAATTCGGATGGTGGATACTGTATCTTGATATAAGCGTCGCAACGCTCGGCGGAGCGCTGTGGTATTACGCATCATACAAAGGATACACCAGCTGCATGGCGAGCATGATGATAGGAATGACACTAGGGATGCAGACAGGCATGATGCTCGGGGCAGTATTCGGCGCTGTGAACGGGTTTTTCATAGGATCAATGGTCGGAATGATACT
>CAZFVG010000130.1:0-1487 GCA_964522135.1 uncultured Methanosarcinales archaeon
ACACATTCCTATATTTTTCTGTCACGCAAAAATTCAAGATAACCTACATGTATGTAGGACCAAGCGAAGTGAGGCTAATATTCATAATAATCAACACTCTCCTAATATTTTTTGGAAAGACATTCATGGGGTTTGCACTGCCATACATACTCGTATTGTCCTCGATAGGCTTAGTTATAGTCGTCTATAGAGTGCAGAAAGAGATCTTGATCATAGACAAGAAAAAGAACATCGATAAACAGTAATCTTCCATAACAACATTCTGATTATGGGAATTTCTAAGCGGGCCATGGGAGATTTGAACTCCCGACCAATAGATTAAGAGTCTACTGCGCTACCAGGCTGCGCTAATGGCCCAATATCGAATAGAACTGAAAAGGCGTTTTTAAATGTTTTGGTAAGAAATTACACAATCCTTACGTTTAATTATCTCAAAAACAGGGCTTAAATATAAAATTTCTTTATGAGTATAGGAAAGTCGTATTTTGTCTTCTCGCCGCCAGCGATTTTCTGCAATATCTCTTTCGATGTGAGCCAATAATATTCAGAGAAATCTTTTTTGTTGTATTTTGGCGTATCGTCCATTTGTATTTCGTAGACTTTCATGAATGATGAGACGATATCCTTAAAAGGGTTTATGTATCCTAAAAGTTTTATCTTACAATCTTTGACGTCAAGATTTAACTCTTCTCTCAGCTCTCTTGCAAGGGCCTCCTCGTAGCTCTCTTTTGAACTGACGTGTCCTCCCATGCTCATATCGAGACAGTAAGGGAACATTTTCTTATTTGTCCGCCGAGGAATCCATAGTTGATCTTTAGAATTCTTTATGAAAACATTCACGACACGATAATTCTTCAATCCTTTTTCATAAATAATTGAGCGTTTTTCTCTACTGATGACTCTATCATTCTCATCCACTAAATCAAGATATTCTTCAGATGACATATACGCCGACGCCCGGATTTGAACCGGGATACCTTTCGGAACCAGCTCTCAAGGCTGGCGCAGTACCAGATTGTGCCACGTCGGCAGGTAAAATTGGTCGCTTGGCCGACCGTTATTTAACTGTGGGTGGCGAGATTTGAACTCGCGACTTCGAGCTTATGAGACTCGCACTCTAAACCAAGCTGAGTTACACCCACGTGTATATAAATGTAATAGAATGAGAGCAAATAATAGTTTATAAAGGTTTATGTTGATTATTAAAAATTTTCTGTCGAAATTTTTAATTCTAAAAACTTGTTTAATGACGAGCTTTTGTTATTTGCTAAATTTTTTAGCGAGTGCTGCGAGCTCTTTATCATTCGCCTTTGGTCCAAGAACGGTCGAAAGGTATCCTTCATACTTATCAAAATATCTTTCATCCTTAGCCCACATTTCCTTGAATTTTGCATCGATTCCGTGCAAGGGATATAATTTTATGTGCACATGATTGACGCCCATTCCTTCCATTACGAGAGCTGTTCTTTGAGTCTTGAGTTTTTTGT
>CAZFVG010000130.1:1497-3068 GCA_964522135.1 uncultured Methanosarcinales archaeon
CAAGCAAAGTGCCTACTGCCTTTGAAGCGACCATCAATTCAGAATAAGGTTTTTCGGGCATATCAAACGCATAACTTTCGTAATGATCTTTTGGTATCACTAAGGTCTGCCCTAACGTGTTTGGGAATATGTCGAGTATCGCTATATGGTTTTTATCCTCCCATATCTTATATGAAGGTATCTTTCCGTTCACAATCTTACAGAATAGGCAATCGCTTTTTTGCATTTATTCACCAGAATTTTCAAGGTATTTGTATAATTCATCAAGATGGACAATTCTTTGTGGGAATTCTCTTCTGTTATACCTATCTATAAGCACTCCGAGTATGCCGAGTTCGTCTGCAGTGTGCATGTCTGAATCCATGCTATCGCCAACAAGCACTATCTCTTCAGGTTTTAGATCGAATTTATCGATTACGGTATTATAGAATTCCTTATCAGATTTCAAATATCCTGTATCACAGGACAGTATTACCTCGTCAAAATACGATCGTAAACTATGCGTATCAAGTATGTCTTTAGAGAATATATCGATATTTGCGATAAGTACGAGCTTATATTTTCCATGCAAATCTTCAAGAACCTTGAGAGTGTCAGGATAGGGTTTTGAAAGCAGTTTATTCTTGTTCCACATCCCGACAAGCCGTTCCATAAGATATTCTTTCGGAACAAGATGAAACTCTTCGAACAATTTTGTGAATGCATCCTTCAACGATTGATGCTGCGTCGTCATGAGCGTCTTCTCAAACCTCATCACAAAATCCGTGAACGGCATGTCAACTCTAAGAATATTTCTTACCTGTTTTACAGGGCTTGGAAATACCCCGTTCTCGACCAATGTTCCCTGCAAATCGAATATTATAGCTTTAATCATAATGCCCTTATTTACTCGAATACGACGATGTTTTTAAAGTTTTTCATATACGAAGGTTCCACAACATATATAAAGTCTATTTCCAAATAGACGTGATGATTAATGAGCATAGTTACAAGAGTATAGGTCAATTGCCATACTGCTGCGTACCAGCATGTATCACGATGATTATGGATAGGAGAAAGATAAAACATGAATCACAAGAGAAAATAGGCTATAGTTTGGGGTTGATAGTTCCGAAAGAAAAAAAATCATTATTTCGCAAAGTGCGTACAGGAAAAAGACCAAACGCTGGTTATGGGACAAGGATTGACATCCCAAAATATTCTATAAACCATTACCTGAAAAAAAATAAAATATTATTGAAAGAAGAATATCACACTGTAGATAAGACAAAGAGTGTCGAATCATTTATTAAAAATAATCTTAGAGAAAATAATGATATAATGGTTTGCTTTAACAACAAAAGATTATTCGGAACTGGAGATTATGGCCATGTGTGTTTGATCACTGGCGCAGGCAATAGCACAATAAATGTTATTGACCCGTCAAAAAACTCTCCTAAAACAAGAAAGATTAAAATCTACAGATTAATCGACGCAATAAAACATCATGGTATAAAAAATCGGGCCGGATTCTGGGTCATCACTCGGGAACAGAATTCTTGAACAAGAGCCAACCATTCTTTGCCTTCTCA
>CAZFVG010000131.1:0-3062 GCA_964522135.1 uncultured Methanosarcinales archaeon
GTTGTTTGACGCATCGGAGAGTTACGGAGTTGCTGGAAACTATTTCAAGGAAATTGTCGAAGATATAAAGCTTGGGACTCCGCTCGAGGACGCTCTCGACAGGGCATATAAGACGACTCCATCAAAAAAATTCAAGAAGATACTTTTTCAGATAAATAACGCTCTGAAAATCGGTGTTGATGTAACGGACCCTTTGGAATCAATACTTCAGGAGATATCACAGGAACAATTGATAGAGATACAGCGATACGGCAAGAAATTGAATTCGATAATAATGTTTTACCTGCTCCTCGCGATAGTTGTCCCGTCTTTGGGGATAACACTATTCAGCATAATAGCTTCCATGCTTTCAATAAAAGTCGATATGCCGGTATTTTTCATGATATTATTTTTCCTGCTCATCATACAGCTTATATTCATAGGAGTCATAAGAGGCATAAGGCCTAATCTCAATATATGAAGATTCATCTGGACAGTATAAAAATATTAATGTAACAAAGGTGCTATGGTATGGTTTTATTTGCAGAAGAGTTCGGAAAGGCATTCATATTCAAGGCTTTAAGGCCGAAGATAAGAGGATTCTTCCTGAAGGCGGGCTATGAAGATGTGCCTTACGAATTGTTTGGGCTCTTGTTCTATGTGAGTCTTGCGATAACCTATTTTATATATATATTTTTGATATATCCGAGGATCAACGCGCTCGCCAGCCTGAACAGTTTTGTTGTTCTCCTGCTGACATTCTTCAGCTGGGTAATTGTACAGATAATAATACTCTTCGTCATAATAATATATCTATACCTAACCCTAAACATACGCATCTACAAGAGGACAAAGGATATAGAGACGATACTCCCGGACTATCTTCAGATAGTCTCATCAAACCTTAAAGGAGGACTTTCTTTTGAGAAAGCATTATGGTCAGCGATAAAACCTGAATTCGGGGTCATAGCAAAGGAGATAACCATGGTCTCGAAGAAAGTCATGACAGGCAACGATCTTACAGAGGCGCTCGAGGAATTCACGGACAAATACGAATCCCCGCTGCTGAGAAGATCTTTCGATCTCATAATAGGAGAGATAGAGTCCGGCGGAAAGATAGCAAGTATCGTCGATAAAGTCATAGATAATATCAGAAAGACCAAGGCCTTGAAAGAGGAGATGAGCGCTTCTACACTTACATACATGATATTCATAGGAGCGATAGTGATAATAGTCGCACCAGGACTCTTTGCACTTTCGTATTATCTGCTTCATATACTTCTCGGGTTCAGCTCGCAGCTTTCGAATCTCAACAGTCCGAATATGCCGATAAGTTTTTCCACAAACAGCATAAACCCTGAAGACTTCAGGAGTTTTTCGTTCATGGCGATAATACTCATATCGTTTTTCTCATCTATATTAGTGTCATTGATAGAGAAAGGAGACATAAAAGGAGGGATAAAATATATTCCTGCATTCCTAGTATCTTCGATACTTTTCTATCTGCTATTCCTAACCGTATTCGGATATTTTTTCGGAGGGATAAGCCCCGGATAACATGTAATCTGATGAGAAGTGTATTGATAGGAAAAGATGCGCGTAAAGAACAATATTTATAAAATGCTAAATCAAGATGATAACTAAGGAGAAATATGCAACACGAAAAGAATAGAGGACAGGCGGCGATAGAATTTCTCGTCACATACGGATGGGCTATAATGGCTGCTATGCTCGTAATAGGAGCATTGACATATTTCGGTGTAACTAATCCTGCTAGCACATTGCCTGACAAGTGCACGTTTGCCAACGGTTTTGATTGTCAGGATTATAGTATAAGTAGTACAACTCTTCGAGTCACGTTTACAAATGGTGTAGGCCAGACAATATATAATCCAAATGCTGCTCTTACGGACGGCGTAGGTAGTTGTGTATTTGGTGGCGCTGGCGCAGACTGGTTGCCTGACGACAAGCGAGAGATAAATTGCACAGGAACGACAGACATGCCCTTCAAGCCAAAGGACAAGGCAAAAGTGAAAGTCAGTCTAACATATTCTAAAGTACCTTCTGGTTACAGTCAGGTTGCACTTGGAGAGATATATGCTACAGTACAGTAAGCGACTGGAGATACAATGAGAAGAAATGCACAGGCGGCACTGGAATTCATGCTCACATACGGGTGGGCGTTACTACTCCTCGCGGCTCTCGTTGGAGGACTAGTCTATTTCGTTCCAAAGACAGATACAATGACGGCGAACAAATGTATTTTTGGCTCAGAGCTATCATGTCTTGGTACAAGGCTCGATAACGCGAGCCTGCAGATAGTATTACATAATAATCTAGGTCAGACCATATACAACGTGACTGCAAGTCTGAGTCAGCCTATAAATGTTGCTTGCTATGTGACCAATACGACCGATGTTAGTGCTGATGACAGCATTAAAATAATATGCCCTAATGCAAACGGTATATCAGTAAGATCTGATATCAGGATAAAAGCGAACGTCACATACAAGAAATCAAGAAGTGGTTATCTTCAGATAGTCAATGGAGATATATATGCGAAATATAATATATGTACTGGAGCGGTATTATACAGGATAACAAACGGAGGAGTGCATAACAACATTGCTGATGCTGCGTGCTGTTCGTCAAGCAATATGTGCGTTAGTGATGGAGTATGCTATGATGATGGAGTAAGTGGATTCCATCCATCATGGGATCCCGGATACGCTCCTGGTTATGACTGTTACGGTCCATCAAATAGATGGACTCCATAAGTAATGATAAATATAGACATAAGATAATATGAAAAAACTATTATTGAAAAATAAGGGAGCGCAGGCGGCGATAGAATTTCTCGTCACATACGGATGGGCAATACTAGGCGTCATGATAGTTGTTGGGACACTTGCGTATTTTGGAATATTCAATACCCAAAAATATGTCAGCGACGTATGCTATTTCGGCGATCAGATGACATGTGAGGATTATGTGCTGTTCGATAATTCGTGGACGCATCTGAGTTTGTGTAATTATTTTGGTGTTACTGTGGATATTGTTTATGGATTGTTTTTTTGTGTTTT
>CAZFVG010000132.1:0-2948 GCA_964522135.1 uncultured Methanosarcinales archaeon
TAGTTCTATACCTTATAGGAAGGACAAAAGTTTCTGAATTTGTAATAGCTGAGGATTTAGACCTCGAGATACATAAAGCGAGAAATTTATTATACAGATTATTGGAACAAAATATCCTATTTTTCCATAGGAAGAAAGATAAGATAAAGGGATGGTACATCTGTTATTGGGACTTTAATGAAAAGATGATTCCTTACCTTCTTGAAAAGATAAAAGTTCAAAAGCTGGCAAAATTAAAGGAGAGGCTTGACAAGGAATCTAGCTCCACATTCTACATGTGCAAGAATGCCTGCACAAGGATGGATTTTGAGAAGAGCATGGAATTCAATTTCAAATGTCCTGAATGCGGCGAATTGATGGAAGAGCAGAATAATGTAAGAACAATAGAATTCCTTAAAGAGAAGATAACCGAACTTAACACTGACTTGAAAGCATACGAAAAATAGATTTCCATATTTCTCATTAACTATATAAATAATCATTCCCCTTCTTTGTTATGGAGATTTTAAAAGATATAATCGCTATAGATCTGTTTCTTTATCTAAAAAAACATAATGCCTTAGTGATATCGGACATTCATATAGGCTATGAGGAATCCTTAAATAGGCGAGGCATATTGATACCAAGAAATAATTATTCTGACCTCATGCTAAGGCTTGAAAGAGCCCTTGAAAAACTTAAAGACATAAAGCAGATAATAATCAACGGTGACATAATCCACGAGTTTGGAAAATTGAGCAGGAATGAAAAAGAACTGACGAATAAATTGATTGTATTCCTAAAAAAATATGCTCCTGTCACAATAATCGAAGGCAATCATGATAAGATATTAAGGTATATACTCCGCAGCGATGTAAAGATAGTAAAAAATATTATTCTAGGAGATATAATGATAACCCATGGCGACAAGATAGAAAAGAATCTTAAAGATATAAAGACAATCATAATAGGGCACGAACATCCCGCTGTAGTTATAACTTCAGGCTTGAGGGTAGAAAAATATAAATGCTTCCTTAAAGGAAGATATGACTGGAAAAACCTTATTGTAACACCCTCATGCAATATACTTATAGAAGGCACGAATGTCCTTAACGAGAGATTGCTCAGTCCATATCTGAAGAAAGGAAACATAAAAAATTTTGAAGCATACATTGTCGAAGACAAGATATATGATTTTGGAAAATTAAAAGATTTGCCTGAAGAGAACTAATCCTCAAATTTGAATAATCCATGTTTCTTAACCATATTTTACTATAAAAGATTATTCTTCTTTCTTTGAGACCTTAAGTTTTTCTTTTATTGCTTTATCAGAAATTATAGCTGAATTTCCTGTCGGGTCTTCAATCACAAGCTTCTGTTTTTCCTGACCCCATACCACGCGATGAAGTTTTTTTATCATATTCTTTGCTTTTTTACGTGATTCCTCTTCTTCCTCTTCATTGTCTCTGATGGTCTCTAGCTGTTTTACCATCCTATTGATTATACCTTCAACATTTGTCACATATCCATTGCTGCTTGGTCCAGGACTTATGTCTCCAATATGTGGAAGTTTTATTGTCGCAAAGCTTGATTTTACTATTCGTATCTTCATATCCTCTTCTGATGATAGATCGACAGAGTATTTTTCTGGTTCTCTCTGCTTTTCTGCTTCGAGGTCAGCCTTGTGATATCCGCATCCTGAACAATCCATAGAGAATATGTAAGTCATGCCAAAATATGGTATATCCTTTTTCATATCCATTAAAACAAGTTTCTTCTCGTGACAGAATGGACACATCTCTCCTGCGAGAACTTCTTGTTCTGGTTCTTGTTTTTTTGTTGGCATGTTGAACGAATTATTTTTTTATTTGCGCTTTAGGATGTTCTTTAATTCTCTTATTTAAATATATTATGGTCTTTGAAAATATATCTTTCCGGTTGAAAAATTTTCTGCAATCAAGAATTAAAATCTTTAATCATAGAAATTCAGGTGCAAATTAACACTTCGCCAGCAAAAAACCTTTATAGAAATAAATAATTGTAAAAAAAATAAAAATTTACTGGTCTTCTTCGCCGCTTTCAGTAGCCTTTATCTCGGCTGTTGCACCCTTTGACCTGTATATCTGTGCGAAGCTTGGGGTTATTACGATGTAATCATCGCTGAATCCTGCAATGTCGCCTTCTATAGCATCCGTTGTCTTCTTCAGTTTGTTTATTGCCCTCTTAAGTTCGATTAGGTCCTTTTCTTTTAGCGGTCTTATGTTCACAAGGCATATAGTACTTCCTTCTCTTAATGAATCAAGAATCGGTTTTATGTCTGTAAAGTCCTCTAGGATGAATGGCTTTACGATTATCTTTTGGCCCCCATCAGAACTCCTGTTTGTGTCTAACTCAACATACTCCTCTCCTGACTCTGTAGCCTCATCTTCCTCAAATTCCTTTCCCTTAAACGAGTTCTTTATTTTAGAAAAAAATCCTGCCATTTCCATCTCCTCCTAATAACTTTGCAATCCTTTATTTACCTCTTTATATATAAATATTACTATTCTCCAAGAACACAAATATATAAACTTTACGATTTATGCCTTAAGGCGTTTAAGCATCCTAAGAGTGATGCATTGGGATTTGTTATGATGCGTACGGTTATTCCTTCAAGGAGTTCATGCATCTTTAGATCGTTGTGTTTGATGAATTCATCCACAAATTCCTCTTTGAGGGCTGGCAATATTTTTGGTGCTATCCCTCCACCGATAAATAATTCTCTGCAATTGCTTGCCAGGGCAAGATTTTTTGCAGCCTTTGCATAGTAATGGATGAATGTCTCAAGACATAGAGTACATAATAGGTCCTTGTCTTCTAAAGCATATTTTGTTATTAATTCCTGTTTTCTTGATGATTTAGATATCTCATCTCTGATATTTTTGTTGTGCTTGACTTTTGTTGCCGCCGTTATCACCAGCGGACGGGCG
>CAZFVG010000133.1:0-2920 GCA_964522135.1 uncultured Methanosarcinales archaeon
AAAAGACTCAATTCGAAGATTATAGTTATCACAAATCCAGTTGACGAGATAACAAACTACCTAAAAATAAAATTAGACAGAAAAGACATCATAGGATTTGGAATGGAGCTTGATGCCAAAAGATATGAAAAATTCTTAGGAAGAAAAGTCATGTGTATGGGAATGCATGGTAGAGCCATACCTATCATCGGAGCAAAAACAGAAGAGGAATACGATACATTACTTCAAAAAGTCGATAATGAACTACTGGAGTATACTAGGAAGTATGGAATACCACATAAGATGGCTGGAAGCAATTTTAATGAATTTTTCTCAAAACTGAATGGAAAAAAGAAAGAAGTAATACATTTATCATATTACCTAGAAAAACCTTTCTTAGGGATAAAAGATATCTGCATATCCCTGCCGTACAATGTGAGAGAAGGAAAAATATTGGGTGTTGCCGATATGAAAGTCAATAACATAGAGAAGAAGAGATTTATGGACTCTGCATCCGAGTTGCAGAAATCCATACACCGGATACTTGAAGCGCATGATAAACTCACTCAATATAGATAAATTTAAAAATATTTAACCGATAAGTTCTACATGGTTGATTTCAAGGCTATTCAGGATAAGTGGCAGGAGCGTTGGGAACGCGAGAAAACGTTTAAGGTACATGAAGATAAGCATAAGAAGAAGTTTTATTGTCTAGAGATGTTCCCGTACCCAAGCGCGAGTTTTCTTCACATGGGTCATGTGAGGAATTTTTCTATAGGAGATACTATCGCACGGTTCAAGCGTATGAATGGTTATAATGTACTCTATCCTATGGGTTATGATTCATTTGGACTTCCTGCAGAGAATGCGGCAAAAAAGGCAGGGATTCATCCAAGAACATATACTGAGGATGCTATCGCAAAGATAATGGATTATCAGAAGAGACTCGGGCTCAGTTATGATTGGGACAGAACTATTGCGACACACAAGCCTGAATATTATAAGTGGAATCAATACTTTTTCATAAAATTCTTCGAGAAGGGACTCGTGTACAGGAAGAAAGCTACAGTAAATTATTGCCCACAATGTGATACAACGCTCGCAAATGAAGAAGTTGAAAACGGCAAATGCTGGAGATGCAGTACAGAAGTAGTTGAAAAGCAGCTCGATCAATGGTTCTTCAAAACGACAGCATATGCAGATGAACTTCTAGAGGATATCAAGAAGCTCGAATGGAGCGATCGAATAAAAGCGATGCAGGAGAACTGGATCGGGAAAAGTTACGGAACACTAGTCGATTTCAAGCTCGAGAACGGCGAAGTATTCCCAATATTCACGACAAGACCTGATACTATATATGGCGTAACATTCATGGTCATAGCGCTCAACCATCCAAAATTAAAGAGCCTAATCAAAGGAACGCATTACGAACCTATTGTGGAAAAATTTATTGAAGACGTAAAAAAGGCAGAGGCAGCCGAAGATAAGGAATTTTTGGAGAAGAACGGCGTATTTACAGGATTATACGCAATAAACCCATTAACAAACGATAAAGTTCCAATATATGCAGGAAACTTTGTCGTCGCCGATTACGCTACAGGAATGATCATGGCAGTACCAGCACACGACGAACGCGTCTTCGAATTCGCAAAAAAATACGATATACCGATAAAGATTGTGATACAGGACGCAAAACATGGCCTTAAGGTCGAGCACATGAAATCTGCATATACTGATGATGGTGTACTTGTAAATTCTGGCTCGTTTGATGGTCTAAATAATATGGATGCGATTTCTAAAGTTACAGAATTCATTGAAAAGAAAAATTTGGGCAAGAAAACAGTTCAGTATAGATTGAAGGATTGGCTCATTTCGCGTCAGAGATATTGGGGAACACCTATTCCAATGATCCATTGTGAAAAGTGCGGGGTAGTTCCTGTACATATTGATTCGCTTCCAGTATTATTGCCTGAGGATGTCGATTTCAAGCAGACTGGAAACCCGATAAAGACCAGTAAGACGTTCATTCACGTGAAATGTCCAAGATGTAACGGGAATGCTAGACGCGAGACCGATACGATGGGCGGGTTCATGGACAGCTCTTGGTATTTTATGAGGTACTGCTCGCCAAACGCGACTAACGTCCCATTCGACAAGGAGGCAACTGATTACTGGATGCCAGTTGACCAATACATCGGCGGTATTGAGCATGCTGTAGGTCATCTCATATATTCAAGATTCTTCACAAAGGTCATGAAAGAGATGGGGCTCACAAATATCTCAGAGCCGTTCAACGCCCTATTCAACCAAGGCATCGTCTATAAAGATAATAAGCGTATGAGCAAGAGCAACGGCAACGTCGTCACGCAGGATGAGACTGCTATCAAGTACGGAATAGATACTGCACGTACATTCGTCTTATTCGTAGCCTCTGCAGACAAGGATATGGAGTGGAACGACAGAGGAATCGAAGGGACGTACAGGTTCCTCCAGCGAATCTATAAATTGTTTGAAGATTTCAAAAGCTTCAATGGCGAAAGCAGCATCAAAGACGAGTATCTGGTCAGCATGCAGAATCTCGTCATAAAAAACGTTACGGATGACATCAACGCATTCAAGATAAATAACGCCATCATAACACTTATGGAGTTCGTAAATTACATATATGAAGTACGAGAGAGCGTTTCTAGAGATAGGATGCATGACACACTTCTCGCCCTATCATTCCTCATAAACCCTTTCGCTCCCCATCTTTCTGAAGAATGTTACGAGATGATTGGCGGAAAAGGATTCAGCTCGCTCCAGAAGTGGCCATCATATGACGAATCGCTTGTTAACCATAAACTACATTACATCGAAGAACTTGTTGAGAATACTAAAAAGGATATAAAATCCGTCCTTGAATTGATGAAGATAGAAAAACCAAAAGGTATATCGATAA
>CAZFVG010000134.1:0-2852 GCA_964522135.1 uncultured Methanosarcinales archaeon
TGTCTTTATTCTCTCTCTTTTTGAATTTAAACAATCCCTTAGCCATTTAAATATGTTATAAGAATTGCGGTTTAAAAATTTTTGTAAATTTCTTTATTAATGAAGTTATATGATTGTACAGAATGCAAAAAAACCTGTTAGGCATTCAGTCCAGCCATTCCTTGTTCTTTATCTTTTCAGGAAGGTATTTCTCAGAAATGAACGATATCCCCTTGGACGACAACGACTGAATTTCCACTTTTGCATCGAATTCCTTCATCATCTTGAACTGGCGCTGCCAGTCCTTGTGCTTTACGAACCAATCATATGCCTGCATCTGTTTTATCCTGGAGCGATCCTGATCCGTCAATTTAATGAAATGTCTCTTAAGATCATATCTCACTATATCATCCATCGTCACGCCCAGAAATTTCACATCTGGAATCGCCATCTCCTCAGCCATATGCGCCAAAGCAATACTTCCAAACTTTATTACGCTATAGATATAGAATCCGTATATATCTCCGTCAGTGAGAACAAGTATAGGCAGGTGATGCTCGCTATTGAGCCTTTGTAGAAGCCTTCGTATCCCTCTTGTGGTCTGTCCTTGGGATGACATGATTATACAGTTCTGCTTTTCCCAGAACCTATCCTCATGCAGACGCTCCCAGACGGCGGCCTTCTCCATGTATATGACAAATTTTGCATCCACTTTCTTGAATGTTATCTTCTCAACGTTGCTAGGAATAGACCATCCACCGGAACCAAGTCTCGACCAATCTATTGTATCTCCAGAATCCTCTATCACAACTTTTCCAGCAACAGAGCCCATCTTATTTGCGTTAACGTTAAGATTCTCCCTTGAAAATCCAGTTATTAACTCAAGGTCCTCTATAACCTTGTCCGATTCCTTCTGTTCATCAACAACGTTTATTTTAGTGTTAGGAATAGTCCTTTTCGCCATATAGAATACATCCCTGAGGCTTGCGTGTTTCTGAACATCAAGCAAGGTCTTACATATCGCTGCCACTTCTATCGTCTGAAGGAATTTTTTTGAATGTGCAGCATTGAAGAAGAATCGCTGTGCAGTCTTATCGCCAAGCGAAAGGGTCTTTGATTCTTTATCGTATACGACATTACTCAAGCCTCTTACAGCCATCTCTATCTTAGGGCTCTTGCCTGAATTTATATCGCCAACGATGGATCGTCCAAGATTCGTAAGCTCATCTCTCGGGTTCAACGATTTATCATTGACCTTCTCTGACCTGTTAGAAGATTGTTTTTTAGGTGCACTAGATTCAGGAAAAGTCATCTGAACTTCATCCTTTTTTTCCGATTTATTTTTTTTATCTGCCATTTTTATTCATCATACTCTGCCGACTCATCAGTGATATTTTCATTGTCTTTGTCTGATTTCTTTGCCCGAGGCTCATTGCTATCATCATCAGATTCTCCCTTAAGCGACTCCATCTCGTGTATCTGAGACTGTATCACTTCTGTCTTTATCATCTCTCTAAGATTATTAAGCAATCTACTCTCAGACTCTCCAGTAAGTCTCGAGAGCGAATTTGCGACTTCAGGCATATATCTCTCGAAAAGATTCGCGCGCTCTAGTTGATTCTGTACTCGATGCTTCTTTGCGACATATGATTGAAGTTTTCTTCCAGCCTCTTGGAGAGCAAGCTTGAGTTCCTTTATTATCTCAGGATAATGCGCAAGTGCCTCCTTACTCTCTGATGTGAATGGCACCCATACTGAACTTAAATGCACAAGTATCGTCAGCGGACCTGATGGTATAGAACCATTGCTCTGCTGCAATCCATATGCTTTCCAATTAGTTGATGTTATGGATTTAGTTATGGCACACGCACCCTGCTGATATAACAATGGAACCCTGTTTGCAAACCTGAGTATTGAGACGGCACCTTCTTTTGATTGCGTCCCACCATATGCAAGCCCAATCTCTACCTGAAACGGATTTCCTCTATAGACAAATATAGGTCTTGTGATAGTAACATAAAACTCTGCATTTATCTCTTTCTTAAGGCTCTTCTCAAGAAGTTCATCGCCAATAGGACTCAGGCAATCTGTCGTCGGAGCCATGATTTTTGTATCCTTCATCGCCTTGATGAGTTTTTCAGCATCTTGCATCGATAGGTCGATTGGTTTTTTCTTTGGATCGATTAGTGCAGCATCAAGTATATCTCTTGCCGTTCCGGATCCGACTCTTGATAGATCGTTGATTAAGAAACTGTTGATTGTCCTTGCCTCAGTATTTTTGAGCATCTTCACAAGGATGCCTAACTCTAATCCGTAAGGATGAGGTTTTATCTCGAGTGGCTCTTTAGGAAGTTTATCTGTCGCCCGAGCGTATATGAACTGCTCAGCTTTAGGATTGGTGTATATTATCGTCGCATGAGGATTCACTATAGCTGTCTCTTTTATGTATTGGTCGACAGATTGGTCGCCCTTCATGTAACTTCCTTCCAGATCCATCTCTATACGAGTGCCATGATCCTTGCTGTCCCAAGACTTCACCTCTTCGACTAATATCTCTGGACTATTATTCTGGGTATTAAGATGTAATTCCATGTAATGGGCTGGCTTATTAGGTCCAGTTTTGGAAAGTATTTTTGTAGGTCTTCCGGTAGTTAGTTGGGCGAACATTACCGCTGCGCTTATTCCTATGCCTTGCTGTCCCCTGCTTTGCCTTAATCTATGAAATTTTGAACCGTAAAGAAGTTTAGCAAATATTTTTGGTATCTGCTCTTTTACTATACCAGGACCATCATCCTCTATCATTATTCTATACCTGCTCTCTGACATCTCAATTATCTCTACGCTTATCTCTGGAAGGATCTTTGCCTCTTCAC
>CAZFVG010000135.1:0-2806 GCA_964522135.1 uncultured Methanosarcinales archaeon
AAAGCGTCGTGAATATCTTGGAATAATATGCGTCCCGACTATAAAGTACCTTAAAACGAGATACCAGTCTTTGTATTATCTTGTCCATATCATCTACACCTACATCACCTATAATAAGGTCTAATTCATCAGTTAGCTTCTTAAAATAACCTCCAAGAGTGTCTCTGCTAACATATATTACATCACAATTACTCTGCCCGAGCGCTATAGCAGCTTCATACATTATCAATCCATCCCTAGCCAAAAATAGTTTATTATAATTTGGATACAATCTTATAAGTTTTATAACACTCTTCTCTACTATGTCTGATATCTGCACAGAGGACTTATAGCTAGAGGCAGTATTCTCTCCATCGAAATGCTCTCTTATCTGATTCACAGCAGGCATTTTCATGTTGGCCATGTGAAAATTTGTCATAATCCTCAACAGTACAAGATTGAATATCTCCTCTTTGCCAAGAGGTGTTTTGCCGAAGCGACCTATCGACATGACTATAAAATTCTTTACCTTATCAATCCCGCCCTCTATTTCCGGAACAGTCATAGCCTCTGATATCAACGAGTTGTTTACTCCAGCATTCAGTAATTTCGTTATCAGTCCATCCGCAAACACTATATGATCAAGATTTTTCAACTTAAGTATTATATCATCTATATCACGATTTATCTCCACTGGACTATGATACCTAAGATTTATAACCAATTCTTTATACGAGACTTTCTTCAAATAATACTGCAGAAGCAATGACAGATTGTTTTTTAGAGAATCAATCTTTATGTATGAGAAATCCTTTCTGCTTCGGACACGCTCCAGATTCTGTATGAGCAATTTTATGTTAGTTATCTTTTTATCATCAAACCATCCAAGGTCGATGTCGGGGTTTAATTTTTCTGAGAATATATCATCGATTAATTGATTGATCTCATTTTCCATGCCCTCTTTGTGTTGTTCTTATATAAAAGTATTATGTTTTGTTTTTATTATAGTAATACATATAATTATAACTACCTATTAGTAGTATCAAGCGAAATATTTATAAATCCTTCCTCTTACATCCATAATATTATGATAGATATATTAGTCACTTCAGAAAGGAAAGGCTCTAATCCTGGAGGAAAATGCACCTTACAGTTTAGAGAGCAGACTATCGACGCATATATAAAATATTGCACCAATTCTCATCTACAGAAAAACCATCCATTCAAACCACACAATCAACCAGTATACGAAGCAATAACGTTAACCCTCGCAAAATATTTCGGTCTTGAAGTTCCAAGATATTTTCTTCTATTAAATCAAGACCATCATAGTGTATCCTTCAGGTATTCTGATCATTCAATTGCAAAAAAACCTCTTGATCCAAGTAAAAATTGTTATCTTCTGTCCGAGATAACGAAACTCCCCGATTGCGAGGATCAAGAAAAATTAGTAGCGGAAATGAACGCTGAAAAAGTCTATAGGGACCTACTGATGATAGGTGATGTTTCTAATAAGAAACAGAACTATGCATTGCTAGATCCGAGTAATTATCAACTAACAAGCGCGCATGGAGCGCCATATATATTTTACATCGATCTGGGCTGCAGTTTTGTAGATGCCCACGAAGGAAATATAGACCAACGTAATTCCGTCTCCAAACTTGTAAACCTAGATTCTGACGGTATAATATCTAGTTCACGTAAACTCGTAGCCAGAACTACGGCTTACCTTGAGAGATACGGCATATGGACAACCCATAAAGACGCCACAAAAAGATACGTAATAAATTTATCTCAAATACCAAAACTCGTTTACACAATGACCCTACCAACTTTATCCGGAGAAAGGATAACTGCAAACAAATTATTATCCACAAGCGAATTAGAGCTTATAGAATTACTTTTCACAGTCAACATCGCAGAAGTAGCCCACGATTATCTAAAAAATGAAAAAACCAATGCGATAGTACATCTGTGATTAACCCTTCTTAATACCCGGAATATTTTCGGAAAATTATGGCAAATTCTTATTAAACAATACTCCATATATATTTTCATGCCTAAAGTGGTTTTAGTAATACATATTGACAAAAACGATTTCGATTACGAAATACTTGTAGATTATCTATTGAACAAGAGTTCTGTTACAAGCATATCCGAAACAGATATAGGAATTATAGCAATGATAAGCTACAATTCGCCAATAGAGTATGACAATATAATAGACTCAATAAGAGAATTAAACATTAAAGACATGAGCATCCATTCCATATTAAAAGATGAAAAATTACAAAAATAACTTAAGGTTATTTTATGCAACGAATTAGTTCTTTGACATATTTCTCGTCATAATCTTTTTTATAATCTTTAGCAATATCAAGCATCTTATCTTTATCTAATCGTATACTTTTTTCGTTGAATATATATTGTATCTTTCCAGAAACTAAAAATTGGACGAATTGAGTGATATTCTTCGGTTTTTCTGTGTATTGACAACGCTCAAAGTCAATCTGAATAGGCTCAGATTTTTTTATTATTATATGCTTATATGGGTTTGTTAACTCTAACTTATTTATGTTAAGATTGTCCATGACCCTAAGCTGATCAATTATCTTTCCAAGTATCAGTAAAACTTGTTTCTTATCGTGATCGTGCATGTAATCTATGATGCGTTCGCCCTCAATATATTCCATGCTTATAGATGATTTATCGCTGACTATAAGTTTTGGACCTATTCCCCAACGGTTCATTACCTTAAGGAATTCTGATTCTATCTCAGGATTATAGAACTGATTTTTCTTATGCTTTATAGCTACCTTAATCTTTT
>CAZFVG010000136.1:0-2799 GCA_964522135.1 uncultured Methanosarcinales archaeon
TTTATAAAGTATATGATTTTGGGGATATATTAACTACTTATTAATAATAACAAAATTATATTTAATCATTTTTCGAGATTTTCAAATTCTCCCCTTAATTTCATCTCTCTTCTCTTCCTGTTGTAACCTAGAACAAAATCGTGGACACTGTCCCTGATTTCTCTTAGCAAAAGCATCATTTTGGTGTTCTTGTCTAATTTCAATGATACCTTTTCGTTTGGCGTGTAGATTTCCTCATTCTCTTTTGCAAGCGAGATGATTGGAATTTTGAGTCCTAGAGCTTTTAATGAGCGAACAGCCATTCCAAGTTGTCCAAGACCTCCATCGATGATTATCAAATCAGGATACTCTGAGCGTTCATTCTTGAGTCTTTTGTATCTTCGATATACAGCTTCACCAATTGACGCGAAATCGTTCTGCTTTCCAAGGGTTGAGCGTATCAGGAATTTTCTATACCCTGACTTGTCTTTTCTTCCGTCGATAAATCTTGTCATTCCAGCAACTATATGTTCAGAACCAAGGTTTGATACATCGAAACATTCTATTATCTTTGGATATTCAGGAATGTTCAAGACATTCTGCAACTCTACAAGTGTCTTATTCTCCTCAAGATTTATTGATGCATTTCTCAATGCTAAATCTATCAATTCTTTCTTGTCGCCCTTTTCTGGAATCGTGATGATTACTGCACCGTTCCTTAGTTTTGAAAGGTATTCTTCCATCACTCCCTTATCCTCTATCTTTTGATTGAGTATGATTTCATACGGAACTCTTTTTGATGAGTAATATCTTCGCAAGAATTCTTCAAACACATCCTCTGAATACTCAATCTGGTATTCCTGCTTTCCTGAGATGACCCCTTTACTGACCGTGAATATCTCGAAAATAGCAAATTCATTATATTTTAACATCGCGATTATATCCTGGTCGTATCCCTTGATTAATTCAACTTTCTGCTTGTCATAGATGGTGCTTATAGCTTCAAGTTGTCTCTTTCTCTCTAGAGCCTTTTCGAATTTTAATTCCTTTGAGAATGTATTCATTTCTTCCTTGAGAAGTTTTACCGTTGTGTCGATGTTTCCTTTCAGGAATTCTTTTGCCTGAGCGACTTGTTCGGCATATTGTTTCTCATCAACATTTTTTATGCATGGAGCAGTACATATCCCTATATGAAAATTTAAGCATGCATGCTTAGGAAGCACTTGACATGTTCTTATTTTGAATATTGAAACTGCTGTTCTGATGAGCTGGACCCTTTGGTATCCGTCTGTGTATGGTCCAAAATATGTTCCATCTTTTGTGACGAGCCTTGTTGATAAGATTCTTGGGAATTTTTCATTAGTTATCTTAATGTATGCGTATCTCTTGTTGTCTTTCAAATCGATATTGTATTTTGGTTTGTGCTTTTTGATTAGGTTGTTTTCTAATAGAAGCGCTTCGACTTCATTATCGACGACAATCCACTCTACTGACTTGATTCTTGAGACTAGATGCTTTGTCTTTACCGATTGGTCGTTCCCTGAGAAGTATGAGCGGATTCTATTTACAAGGTTTTTTGCCTTTCCGATGTAGATTATTTCGTCTTTTTCGTCCTTATAGATATAGCATCCTGGAGATTTTGGGATCTTCGAATAGTCTAGCTTTCCATCATTGATTACGAGCATGATTCATGTAGAAAGAATTGGTTTAAATGGGTTATGGAAAAAATCGTTGTTGTATATTGTCATAAAGGCCTGTTTAGGCACGCTATATACAGGTGCGATATGCGATGTATATATCACAAATCCATAAATTTTATAATTAGAAGGTATACGCTTTTATACTATGACACAAAAAAAACCTAGAGGAAAATTAAGTCAACTCGAAGAATTACTGATAAATGTCGGGCTGAAGATTGCAAAACGTGGTGAAGGAGCGCTGTTCGTCATCGGTAATGTAAAGTATTTCCCGCTTGTGAATCAGGATGTTCCATCATTCAATGTCCTTGAGAATCCTAAACTTCTTGAATCACTCGCACTAATGGACGGCGCAGTGATAATAGATAGTGAAGGATTTATGAAAGCTTATGGCGTGAAATTACATTCTAAAGAGACGATAAAAAACTTCGGGACGAGGCACAGCGCGGGGATATCAGCGGCCACAGGAAACAATATCGTGGTATTAGTATCTGAAGAGGACAGAAAGATAAAGATATTAAAGGAAGGAAAGATGATCATGCAGATAGATGCATTGCAGAGAAATGTCGAGAATTCTGTGCCTGAAGCTGTGAGATTGCTTGAATCCATAGGTGCTGGAACAATAGGCGCCATCGGAACAGGTCTTCTCGTGCCATCGCTTGGCATATTCTTGCTGCCAGGAATCGTAGTTTTCGGGTCAGCATATTATATAGGTGGTGTAATTTCGAAAAGATTTAAGAAGAATTGAGATATTTAATGATTATTTCTATTCATCTTCTTCATTGCTTTTGTCGGAAATAAATCCGCAAGTATTGTACTCTGCCATTTCACTATATTATCCATACATAGAGAACATATATCGACAGATTTTTCATCATTAATCTTTAAATGATGAAACTTCTCGTTGTAATTCTTTATCTCATTGTTGCATAGGATGCATTTCATTCAAATCATCTTCTTCAAGAATTGCCCTGTGTAAGATTTCACATTCTTTGCGACCTGTTCTGGCGTTCCTTCTGCAATTATCTCTCCGCCGTGATTGCCGCCCTCAGGACCTAAATCAATTATGTAATCGCATGATTTTACAACATCGAGATTGTGCTCGATAACATATACTGTATTT
>CAZFVG010000137.1:0-2781 GCA_964522135.1 uncultured Methanosarcinales archaeon
CAAACATGACCTCCTTTATGAAGGTTTTTTGCACTATATCCGTACTAGATATAGCCTTCTCAAGCTCCTCTAACGAGCTTTCTTTTATATCGACAAGCTTACCATCAGGCGTTACCGTTGCCTTGCTAATCTCTTTCTCATCATTATCAACGTCATGAACAATGAACGCAGTGTCGTTTAAGAGTATAACCTCTCCAAATCTATTCCCGTGCTTTACACGTATCTTCACCCTCTCTAACTCCCTACCACGCTTCCTCTGGACATACTCGACAAGAAATTTTATGAGCTCCCTTGCATCCTTATTTATCTGGTAAACCTCTATCTTATTCAGTTTGCCTGCGTCATAATCTTTCTTTGCCTTTATCAGTTCCTTAAGCATCCTAAGATACTTTTCTGGTATGAGTCCTTTGTGGATTACCTCTAATTCGAATGTCTTTATCATCTCTGTATCTGATACCTTCTCCACACCCTCAAGCTTCAATATATCTCTAACAATGGTCACAACACCTTCGTAATTGTGTTTTACCGTCTCTTCCTCTTTGAGGGTCTCTATTTGCTTGAAAAGTTCATTCATCCGTTTTAGGAATTTTTTTGAATCTTCTGTAAGTGAATCTATCTCTTTTCCCGTGACGACCTTCTTATCCCCATGCTCTATATCTTTTCGTATCTTCAATACCTTTTCGAGTATTATAACATATTCATCCTCAAGCATCTTCTCCTTCTTTACAAATATCTCTCTGAGTACGTCTGGTGTCTCTTTAGGAGTTGGTGGAGGAAGTCCATAAAGCATTATTGCCGCTTGAGTTGGCGTGAGAGTAGCCCAGAAATAATCTTCTGTAGCCATCTCTGTCAACTTATAGCTGACACGCTCTAATATTTGATCTCCAGAATGCATGAACATATCGATTGATTCAGGACTAGGTTTTATGCGTCCCATCTGTAGTAACTGTTTCCATGGCATGAATATCCCACGATCATAAAACGGAACTCCATCTCTAAGGAAAGTGAATATCACTGGATTTGCCTCTTTTACAGAATCCCAGAAATCAGTCAAGATATAGACCTGTATATTTATCTTGTTCTCAATCCCAGTCATTTTACCAGCATCAATACCCATACCTATGATTATAGCCCTAAGTTTGTCCTTTAGCTCAGCCCGCGTCATCTTCTTTACATCAGTATCATCGATAACTATGAACACATCAATATCCGATTTCGGCGTTGCACGACCCTGAACAAGCGAACCAGCAAGAACATAGCTCACAATATACTTCTCGAACTTCTTCAAAACCATATTCTTATGGACCTCTGAGATCTTTATCGCAGCCATCATACCCTTATCGTATATAGGCATCGACATCGCAATCGCCTGAAGATAATCGTATTTTCCATCATAACATGATTGCCATAGCTCCGTAAGAAGTAACGTCTCAATAACTAGTTTCTCATCAATATCCTTAGCCATTGATTGTATTATGGTTGACAATTTATCCTTCAATTCCTCTTTCGACATCTTCGTGCTGTCAGAATCATCAACAAGAGCCAAAATATATATCTTATTTTTATCTACAGGCGTCTCCTTGCCAGTCTCTAGGTCAACCTCAGGTTTTGGCGGAGGCATCAAACATATCCCCAAAACGTAATCAGAGAATTTATCAAGAACTTTTTTCTGAAACCTGTCAAGCTTATCCTTCATCTCTAAGAACTTCTTTTTTGCCTCTTCAGGCATATCCGCAGGAAGCTGACTATCTATCCCCTGTGCTTGAACAGGAAAATAATCTCTGGAATACTCCTTTTTATCGTCACTATGCTTCTTATCGTACCTCTTCTTGACCATGTAATCACCAACAACAATTCATGAATAACGATAATAAAGAAGAATTATTTATAAAGGTAGCGAAATCTCAAAAAGAGAGATAAATCCACTACGTTCATGATTTAATTTTAGAAAAGCGAAATATTTAAATAACTATCAGTCAGGTTACTATTAGCGAATAAATAATTATCAAATAATCACAGGTGGAATCATGGCAGATGATAAGAAAAAAGAAAGTCCTTTCCTTAAACATAAATCATTAGATGACATCTTCGATAACATGGAAAAAGACCAATCGAAGGATCTGGACAGCGCGTTTAAGGCATATGATGAATTCAGTAAAAAGGAGAACGAAAATCATTATTTTAACAATATAATAAATCCAGCAATGGATGAGATGTACAAAGCATTTTCTGAAACTCTAAGAAAGTCTTTCAAGAAGGATACCGATAAAGTAACACAAAAGAGTAAAGAGCTGAAAAAAGCTGCAGTTGCTGGTCTTAGAAAATTCTTTGAAAGAGCCGCGCCAGCCATACTTAAGACTGATGAAATAAAGAATCTTAAAGATGAAGAGAAACTCTACGAAATATTAGTTGCGCATTACGACAGGATTACCGGCAGGGACATGAGATTAAAAGGAGAAGATAAAGATGCCCCATCAGGACTAATCGATATAATCGAAGCGCTGTCAAAAGATGAGAAAGCAACAGTCGGCCACGCATTAAGAAGAATATATGACAACAAAGGCACTCATGCAATGAAAGCATACGCCAAGATGAACCAATTATTCTTTGGACATCACTTCAACAAGTATGAACACAATCCAACAAAGGTCGGCGCTTACATAAAAGGTCTGATGAAGGACAGAAATTACGGAGTTACAGATCCAGTAAAATTCTGGAAAAATGACCTGCACGACTATGTGAACATTAGAAACGGTATCGTAAAAGGCGAATGGGCAGAGG
>CAZFVG010000138.1:0-2776 GCA_964522135.1 uncultured Methanosarcinales archaeon
AACTCTGAATAATGATGCGAAAACAACAGAACTTGAAATAAGAAGCAGCACTTTGGATAACGTCGAGAAGGAATAGCCTATCCAGGCAAATATCTTCCTTTTCCCAGTCTTATCGGATATATAACCTGATAGATAATCAAGGGATGAAGAGGAAAAATCTGCAAAGCCTTCCACGAGCCCAAACAAGACTGTTGAAGCTCCCAATATTACGGTGAAAAATATGGAGAATACTGAAAATATCATCTCCGAGCTGATATCAGTAAGAAAACTTACTATCCCGAGAAAAAATATGTTCTTATCAACACCCAGAATGCCTTTTTTCACAACTCTACTCTAACATGGCTATTAATAAATATTTCGAATAATTCCTGACTGTACTTTAATAAAATTTATAAAACAGCTTTATGTAACTAATAGATGAAGTTTTTAGAAAATGCGCGAAGATTCGCTCCAGCAATATTACGATACGGATTAGGTTTGGTCTATCTATGGTTCGGAATCAGTCAATTGATTGATCCAAAAAATTTCATCGGCTACTTGCCTACATTCATATTCAATTCGCCTTATGCGACAGCGTTTGTGATCGCAAACGGAATATTTGAGATAATCGCAGGCATCCTACTCATCCTTGGAATATTCACAAGACTAGTTGCGGCGCTACTTGGCCTACATTTACTTGCTATCATGTTCGATTTAGGATATGGAGATGTTGCTGTGAGAGATTTTGGACTAGCAATATCAACACTTACGATAACATTATGGGGTGAAGACGAATGGTGTATGGAAAAAAAATGGAAAGAGAGACAAGCGAAAAAAGACGCGGTGATGAATTGATGCCGGTTCCAATATTTGCTGGAAGACCAGACGCTGAAAAGAATGCTGCGTTCATAAAGAACGTATTGATAGTGTTCGCATTGTTCACGACGTTATCTTTACTTGTAGTAGGTTGCTCTTCAACCCCTTCTAATAACACCAATACACAATCTAACGGCAACGTGCCTGCAAATACGGGAGTTCCAGCGGAATCTTCTGGTGGCGTAACGCCGCTCAACGAATCTAAGAATGTGAGCATGGACGCAACAAATAAATCTGAAATTCAAAAGACTCAGCAGGCGATTGCTCAGGTAATAGCTGATGGAACTTATGATGATACTGTAGCATACTTTACTCATGTTGGGCAGGAGACTGTCGAGATAAAGGTGACTACACAGGGCGACGTTGTGACAGATGCCTCGGTTACTGCTGTGAATGCTGACGGCATGTCTCAGCGATATATCGGTGCCTTCAATTCAGCTCTTCCAAATCTAGTCGTAGGCAAGAAAATCAGCGACATAAGTATACCACATACGGTGAGCGGAAGCTCTCTTACATCAGCAGCGTTTGCGCAACACTTGCAGGACCTTATCACACAGCATCCAGGATGAGCAATGCACCGACAGATTTTGCGAAATTTGACGGAATGGACGACGTAGGTTTCTTATCCCGGTCGAAAGAATATCTAGGAAGCTTATTTGAGATAAAGGTTCCGAAAGAGAGTGTATCTGTCTGTGAAGAGTGTTTTCTTGAACTTGGACGTATTGAAAAAGAATACTCAAGATTTCTGGAAGGTTCCGAACTCTCAAGAGTGAATTCTGAGCTTGGCGTATGGCATAAAGTCAGTCCGGAATTTATTTTTCTCGTTCAGAAATCATTAGAATTTTACAAGAAAACTAATGAGAATTTTGATATAACCCTAAAATCATCTCTAGAATCTTTAGGTTATGATAAGGATTATTCTTTCAAGGAAAAAAAGTCTAGAGATAATGTCCTGTCAAGACTCAGGCATAAATTGTTTGGTTCGATAAAAATTGATGCTTTGAATAGTACGATACGTATCACAAAACAGATAGAGTTCGGCGGCTTTGGAAAAGGGTATTGTCTTGACAGATTGTCAAGCATTCTGGATGCACATAAGATACGTGATTATTACATAAATGCTGGCGGAGATATATACGCAAAAAATAATTCTAGTATAGATGGATGGACAGTTTTACTTGAGCATCCAGATGATCCTGAAAGGGCAATAGGTCAGATAAAATTGAACAATAAAGCTATAGCGGGTTCCGCACCGAACAGGAGAAGGTGGGGCAAGTATCATCATCTTCTGAATGCGAAGACAAAGATGCCTCAGGATAAAGTAAAATGCATATTTGTGATAGCAGATACTGGAATAGATGCAGATGCCTATGCGACCGCATTATTCACAGCAGGATTCGAAGAAGGAATCAAACTTTCAAAAAAACTTCCTGTAGAGATTCTTATAGTATCGTCTAAGGATAAGATGTATGTAAGTGATGGATTCAATGCAGAGATATTCAAATGAATAGGAACGTAATAGTAAAAAAATAAATTTAGATTCCCTATACTCTCATCTCGGCCTCTCCTGACCGGATTATGCTCTCTATTACTCCAGCGACTTTTTCTGCAGGATCTATCTGCGGAGCCTGCCTTCCAGAGGCACTCCAATCAGGGCGTGCGCCTATAGAATTCTTCCCGAAATTTGTAGCCGTCATGTTAGGCTCGACAATGCTAACGATAATGTTATCCTTTTCGAGTTCTTGTCTTGCGATAAGCGAGATGCAGTTCAGGGCGTATTTCGTCGATGAGTATGCTGATATTCCCGGGATGTACATTTTTGTCAAGGCCGAGCTGATGTTGACTATCATTCCTCCACCTTGTTTTTTCATTATTGGTATTACTTCCTGCATCGACCTCACGACACTAAATACGTTCAATT
>CAZFVG010000139.1:0-2604 GCA_964522135.1 uncultured Methanosarcinales archaeon
AGCGAAGATTCAAGAAATATCGCAAGCCTTGACAAGGGCGAATGCATAATCACAAGCAACTTCTCAAAATTCGCGATACCTGTAAAAGTCCCGCTATTTGATGAATTCGCAAAGAAAGATATGAAGTCCAAGAACACGAAAGAATTTCTTGGGCTTAATGGAAATTAATATTTTATGACAATTTAAATTTACGAGGACACATAATGAAATTCGCACATATGGCTGACGTCCACATCGGAAGTTGGAGAGACCCAAAACTCAAAGATATGTCTACAGATGCATTCATAAAATCAATAGATATATGTATCTCTGAACGGGTCGATTTTGTTCTGATAGCAGGAGACCTGTTCAATAACGCCCTCCCAGGAATCGATGGATTGAAGAGTGTCGTAAGAGAATTCCAAAAACTCAGGCAATCAAATATATCTTTGTATGTCATACCCGGAAGTCATGACTATTCGCCGAGCGGCAAGACAATGATTGACGTTCTGGAAGAGGCGGAACTTCTCGTTAATGTATTCAAGGGCAGCGTCGTAGATGGAAAATTACGGTTAAGATTCACAGCGGATAAAAAAACAGGGGTCAAGATAACAGGAATTTTAGGAAGAAGAGGGACCCTAGACAGGCTATACTATGAAGCGCTCGACATAGAAAGTCTTGAGAAAGAATCAGGAAAAAAAATCTTCATGTTCCACACATCAATAACAGAGATGAAACCGGGAAGCAAGAGCATAATGGATTCAACAGATGTATCATACATGCCGAAAAATTTTGAGTATTATGCAGGCGGGCACGTCCATGTAATAAACCAATATTCATTCAAAGATCACAAGAACGTCGTCTATCCAGGGCCGCTCTTTCCTGCGAATTTCGAAGAGCTTGAAGAGCTAGGCAACGGCGGATTCTTCATATACGACGATTCGAAAAAAGATAAGATATCACGCTACGAAATAAACCTGAAACCAGTCCTAAAAATTCATATAGATTGCGAGCATAAGAGCCCTGAAGAGATAGATCAGGCGATAAGCGACAAGGTAAAAGGCAAAGAATTGCTTAATACGATAGTCATAATACGTGTTGAAGGTAAACTAAAGACGGGAAAAGTATCGGATATCCATTTCAGGGAGTTATTCGACAAGATATATTCACAGGGCGCGTTCTTCGTCATGCGGAACACAGTCAAGGTCGTCAGCGCAGAATTCGAGGAGATAAAGACAGACCAGAAAAACCCTGAAGAGGTTGAAGACTCCATAATAAAAGAACATCTTGGGCAGATAAAGATATCTGGAATGGATCCTGACAAAGAACTTCGAATGACTCGCGAATTGATGCATTTTCTATCGAGCGAAAAGCATGAAGGCGAGAAGGTCCATGAATACGAAGAAAGAATGAAAAAAGAAATAGATAAATTACTAGAGATATAATTTCTTATACCGGACTCGGCTCATTAATTTTTTGATGCGCCTTTAAATATTTTGCTATGCTCTCTCTAGTCTTTGAACTGATATCTTGAGGAGTATATTCACAATCCACTAACGTCTTTGCGGCTTCCGTTAATATTGTTTTATCAAAGAATTGTATTACTGGATAGTATCCGAAATCTGACTTAGGATCCAATTTTGGAAGCATAGGAAATATCTTTACCCTAGAGATAAATTCTATGCCTTCTGTAGAATAGTTTTTTTCATCACAGACACTCTCTAAAGTCAATGCTACTCGCTGGTAAGATTTTTGTCCCAGAATCATTGCTTGCTCTTCAGGGCACAATTTTTCAAAACTATAATGTCTACATTTAGCCATATCTATAAAACCATCTTTTCTTATGGCTTTTGCGTAATCTTCAGGTAATTCTATGACTGACAGAATTACATGATCCAGCCCTGCATCTCTCATATTCCTTAACGAAGAGGTTATAGTATCTTGCATTTCTTTTGTTCTTGCTCCTGAATTTCCGAATTTCATGGTTGTTTCTCCAAATTTTTTTAAATAAGTTTTTCTTTATTTTATATTGGTATTATATGAACGAGGTATTGCTTTCGTTCAGAGCTTGCGAGAGTCTCATGCGTTACATCATCAAGATAATTTCTTTTTTTGTCAGGAAGCTGTGTTACAGGTTCTATACAGAACATCCCTGATTTCGCGCTCTTTGTCCACATCATCGCTGAATTGAAACCCTCAAAGGCTAACTGCACTCCTCTCTCACTTTTTCTGTCTATATAGCTTATCGAATCGACATTATCTATAAGGTATGCTCCTGTGAGAGATTCTTCTATTATCTCATTCATATATATTGTGTTGTGTCCTGTTGATTTTGAATTCATTGTTTTGAAGACTGCATCATCATTCGTTCCCTGCATCCTGAAAGCCGGGTGCCATCCTAGCCTATACTTCATGTTGGAGTCTGAGAGGTTCTGTACCGTTATTCCCACTCTTACGGCGCTTGGCAATACTTGGATAGATTTATCGATGAGGTATGGTGGCCATTCAAGTTTTTGTGCTGCGGATGGATCCTTGTCGTATCTTGGATTGTTGATGCTCTCGCCATTATGCGATTGGCATATCAATGCAAAATCATTGTTTTTGTTATTATTCTCTCCCGATGTG
>CAZFVG010000140.1:0-1664 GCA_964522135.1 uncultured Methanosarcinales archaeon
CTTATAAGCTCACCTACGGGCTCTGGAAAGACACTCAGCGCATTTACTGCAATATTGAACGAACTTATACAATTATCAGGAAGAGACATGATAGAAAACAAAGTCTACTGTATATACATAAGCCCTCTTAAAGCACTTGCAAACGACATAGAAAAGAATCTCGACCAACCATTAAAAGAGCTAAAGGATTATGCAGAGAAATCCATAAAGGGATCATCTGAAAAGATAAATATACGCGTCGCTATAAGAACTGGCGACACAACGAGCTCTGAGAAATCATCAATGCTGAAAAAAGTTCCTCATATAATAATTACTACTCCAGAAAGCCTCGGCATAATGCTTACAAGCCCAAAATTCAGGGAGAAATTGCAGAATATAGAATGGGTAATAGTAGATGAGATACACTCAGTAGCCTCAAGCAAGAGGGGAACCCAATTAGCGGTATGTATCGAGAGACTCAGCGCGCTTGTGAAGAAAGCTAATCCACATCATGAATTCACAAGGGTCGGCCTAAGCGCTACAGTTTCACCACTTGAAAAAGTGGCCCAATTTCTTGTAGGTATGGAAAATGCAGAACTTGAGAAGTTTAGGTCATGCAAAATAATAGACGTTCAAAATATAAAAAAGATGGACTTGAAAGTTCTAAGCCCTGTCCCTAATATTATAGAATCTGATTATACGAATACTTATGACAAAATGTATGAGATGCTTGATAAATTAATCCAGGATCATAAGACGACTTTAATATTCACAAATACCAGAAGCGCCACTGAAAGAGTGGTGCATCACCTGAAAGATAGATTCCCAAAAAATTATGTCAAGTTAAACGAGGGAGAGGACGTTAAAGAAGATGATTCTGGGGAGGATAAATCTTACATCGGAGCACATCACAGTTCATTAAGCAAGGAACATAGATTAAATATAGAAAACAGGCTAAAGCAGGGGAAGCTCAAATGCGTTGTATCATCGACAAGCCTTGAGTTAGGAATAGACATTGGATATATAGATTTAGTAATTCTTTTAGGCAGCCCGAAGAGCGTAGCAAGAGCTCTGCAAAGAATAGGACGTTCAGGCCACAAACTTCACGATATCAGCAAGGGCAGAATAATTGTGTTAGACAGGGATGATCTTGTTGAATGCTCTGTATTGTTGAAAGCTGCTATAGAGCATAAGATAGACAAAGTCGATATACCTGAAAACTGCCTAGACGTTCTTGCACAAGAAGTATTCGGGATGGCCGTCGAGGAACCAAGAAGTCTTGACGAAGTGTATGGAATAATAAAAAGCAGTTATCCATTCAGGAATCTTGAGAGAAAAGATTTTATAGATATAATACATTATCTGACAGGACAATATGTTTCTTTAGAGGACAGAAATGTCTACGCCAAGATATGGTATGATGAAAGCAATGGCATGATAGGAAAGAAAGGAAAGATGGCAAGAGTTCTTTATATGACAAACATCGGA
Organism: uncultured Methanosarcinales archaeon; assembly: GCA_964522135.1. Taxonomy (GTDB): domain Archaea; phylum Nanobdellota; class Nanobdellia; order Woesearchaeales; family UBA9642; genus UBA9642. The sequence continues at coordinate 1,468 of CAZFVG010000140.1, forward strand.
ACCATACCTGATGAATCATTCATAAAAGTAAAGCTCCATGGTCAAGGGATGAAAGATGATGAACACTATATCGGAAAGATAGATGAGAATTTCCTTGAGAGATTAAAAAGAGGAGATGTATTTGTACTAGGCGGAAACACATATGAATTCTTATATGCACAGGGAATGACAGCATTTGTAAAGGCATCAATCAATAG
>CAZFVG010000140.1:1674-2600 GCA_964522135.1 uncultured Methanosarcinales archaeon
CGACGGTGCCAAGTTGGGCATCAGAAACGTTGCCGTTAAGCTTTGATCTGGCTCTTGAGATACAGAAATTCAGGAGATTGATGAATGAATATTTTGAAAAGGAATCAAGAAAAGATGAAGTGTTGGAGTTTATCCATGAATACCTGTACGTTGACGAGTATGGTGCGAATGCTATATACGAATACTTGAGAGACCAATACGATTATTCAGCAATACCGCATGATAAGAGGATAACGATAGAATATTTCACTGAAGGGAAAAAAAGATATATAATATTTCACACACTATACGGCAGAAGGGTAAACGACGTATTGTCAAGAGTGCTAGGACTAGTGATATCAAGATTACAACATAAGGATGTAGAGATAAATATAAACGATAACGGATTCTATGTCTTGACAGAAGAGCAGATACAGGCGTCGAGGGCGTTTGGTCTGATAAAATCGAAAGACCTCAGAAAAGTGGCAGAGATGTCGCTCGATAAGTCGGAGGTTCTTGGAAGAAGATTCAGACATTGCGCGACAAGGGCGATGATGATACTCAGGATGTATATGGGTAAAAGAAAAAGCGTAGGAAGACAACAGATGTCATCAAGATTGCTGATAAGTTCTGTAAGAAGGATAAGCGAGGATTTTCCAATACTAAAAGAGGCAAAAAGAGAGATACTCGAGGATCTCATGGATATACACAACTCTGAAAAAGTCATAGAGGCTATAGAGCATAAGCGCATATCGATAAAAGAGATATACACTGATATGCCTAGTCCTTTTGCTTTCAATATAATAACGATGGGATATACAGATATAATGAAGATAGAGGATAAATTAACATTCCTGAAAAGGATGCTTGAGTTGGTGAAGGCAAAGATATCTTTAAAACAAGGTAGGGCTTCCGATAATACGACTGTAAAAAAATCGAAAATTGGA
>CAZFVG010000141.1:0-2593 GCA_964522135.1 uncultured Methanosarcinales archaeon
GACTTTTTTTGTCAATAGGAAATTATATATGTTTAATATTCCTCTACTACTCACTATATCTTCAGAGCTGTTATACAATTTCTTTTTCATTAAATATTTTGCTAGCTCCATCTCGCCCTTGTCGTTTATATTTATAGGTATCTCCATGTGACCTGCTTCTGATGCTATCGGTGTATGAGTATTGCCGCTGAATGATAAGATTGCCGCGCCAAGACCAGTTCCTGCTCCAATTACACCTATTGTCTTTCCAGAATTTGTCCCGAGGTTGGTTATCTCTACATAATCGTTTTGTGTCAAAATATCTATACTGTATCCTAAAGCCTCAAAATCGTTCAAAAGAATGGCTTTTTTTATTGGAGTGTTGAGTGTTATATGGCTTTGGTCAATCACAAAAGGTGCGTTCGTCAGAACAACCGTATTCTCGATTATCGGACCTGCAACGGCAATTGCTGCTGTTCTTATCCTGTAGCCGTTTCCATTTTCAGAGAAGAATTTATGCAAAAGTTCGGTCATGTTAGTGAAATCAGCCGTCATGTATTCTTTCTTTAGAACTATATTCAAACCGTCGCTTAACGCAATTCTTGAATTTGTAGCGCCAATATCCGCTAATAATATGTATTCTTTACTGAAAAACATCTCCTCACCTCTTACTGAAAAACTGTATATATTGTTTTATCTGTATATTTATGCTTTTATATGTATGGACCCATCTCTTTCTTAAATTTTTCGATAATGTTTACTGGACTCGGATCCGTTGCATAGTTCATCGCAAGATAATATGATACGAGATCGCCTATGTATATCGTTGTGAACATCTTTGTCAATATGCTGTCCCCTCTTATCGTTATCTCTGTGAATTTTATATCGTCGTTCGTCAGTTCCTTAATCAACTTTCGTGTTATCTCCATCCTCTTGATTATTCTCCTATGATCATCCTGATCCTGAAGTATCACTATGTGTATCGGGATGTTGATTTTTGAGAAATTTACATATCCATTCAGCTCGTTGTGATCCAGTTCGGGAAATTTGTGGCAGAACGCAGGTATCTTCGTATTTTCATTCACTTCGCATTTCCATCTATAAGCGACAGAATAGAAGCTGCTTGAAGCGTATATTACTGGCAACTTGCCGTAGAGTTTCATCGCTATATCATAACCTATTCGGTCAAAGCTTGATTGATTCTTCTTGAGATTGTCTATTAGGTTCTTTACATCATCACTGTTGCTTGCGATTATCCCTGCATTCTCAAGAATCTTGAGCATCGGAAAGAATAAATATGCTATGGCGTTTCTCGGCTGGTAGCCTTTTGGAACTATCACGCATGGCAATCTATTTATCCGTGAATATTCTTCAAGTTTTCCTCCGGTCGTCAATATTATTATATTGAGGTTCTTTCTGAGCGCCTCTCTATAGCATGATATGGATTCTTCTGTGTTCCCTGAGTATGATACGATGAATATCAATGAATTCTTGTCTGCGTATTCTGGAAGATTATAGTCCTGGACGTTGAATATAGGAATTTTTATCTTTAGCATCCGAAAGTACGCTTCTAGGAGTTGGCCGCTTATGCTTGAGCCACCCATCCCGCATACAAATATCTTGTCAGGTGTGCCCTTCAACTGTATCTTGTGTCCGAGCGAGTACGCTTCCTTTATCTGTTCAGGCAGAGAATTTATCACAGAAAGCATGTTTTCTTTATCGTAGATGCCTGGCATATTATTCCTATGGCGTAAGAATTTTTAAATGTTGTTAATAATTGCTGGAAAGCAAAATATCTATAATTATATAGCACAATAGCGATACAATAACCAACAATAAATTTATAATTCACTGTTTCATCCTGATATCATGAGCGATATACAAAGTATACCGGAAGTTGCAATTAACAAGGCCGTAAAGATAGATTTCAAAAACGCAAACATCTACATCAAGACATTCGGCTGCTCTCTTAATCATTCAGATAGCGAAGTTATGGCTGGGCTTCTCGAAGAAGCAGGATATAACGTCATATCAAGATATAACGGCGAGAACGAAAAAAAAGACGCAAATCTCGAATATTCCATGGAAGATATATCTGCCGTCATAATCAATACATGTTCTGTAAAGAACCTTGCTGAGGCGAAATTCTTCAAGGAACTTAGGAGATGGCAGAATGGCACAAATGCCAAGATACTCGTTGCAGGATGCGTCCCGCAGGCAGAGCCTGAACTATTGGATACGCGATTAAAAGATGTCTCTGTAATCGGGACGAGACAACTCGTCCATGTAGTCGATATATTGAATGATACATTGGACGGTGAGGTCGTCCACAATATAGGGAATGATCTTAACGAAAGACTTAATCTTCCAAAACTCAGAAACTCTGGAGTAGTCGAGATACTTCCTATCTGCGAAGGCTGCCTTAGCAATTGCACATATTGCAAGACAAAACTTGCAAGGGGCAATCTACTGTCTTATCCTAAAGAGAAGATACTATCACAGTTCAAGACAGCTCTTTCCCAAGGATGCAAGGAATTCTGGATAGCGAGTCAAGATAATGGATGCTATGGCTTTGATATATATAGGAAAGAAAAATATTTTCTGCCTCAACTCC
>CAZFVG010000142.1:0-2586 GCA_964522135.1 uncultured Methanosarcinales archaeon
CCAGCAAACGTTTCCTTCACTATAGATAAGATTGCCGAAATAAAGAAATTGACACCGGAAGAGACAGCAAATATAATCTACAGCAATTATCAGAGGTTATTTCTATGAATTACAAAATTATCGGTCAGATGAAAAATATAGAGAAGACTCCCTACCATTCGTGGAAATTCAACAATCTTGCAGATGGATGCAGACAATGCGTCATGGGAAGAAAACTTGTCGTATTCGTGACAGGCATATGTCCGAGAAATTGTTTTTACTGTCCATTGTCAGAGCAGAAAAAAAATCACGACGTAATGTACGCCAATGAGCGAGAACTCATCGATGAAAACGAGATAAATGCATTGATAGAAGAAGCGAGGGCGTGCCAAGCAAAGGGCGCAGGGTTTACAGGCGGAGACCCATTAACTAGGATAGAGCGTACATGCAGATATATCAAGGCGCTAAAAAAAGAGTTCGGAAAGGGTTATCATATTCATCTGTACACAATACTTGAGTCATTGAGACCTGAAAGACTGAAAGCTCTTGAGGATGCAGGACTCGACGAGATACGCGTTCACCCAGATTTTACAAGCGAAAAACACTGGAAGACAATTGACTTGTTCTACGAAGCAGACGGAAAAAGAAAATATAATTTTAAGATAGGCGTCGAAATACCTTGCATACCCGGATACGATGAAGAGACAAAGAACATGATGAATTATTTCATCCCTAAGATAGATTTTCTGAACCTTAACGAACTTGAGATATCAGACACTAACAGCAGCGAGCTTGTCGACAGGGAATTCCATACTAAAGATCGGACATCATATGGTGTGAAGGGTTCTGAAGAGCTTGCATTAAGATTATTAAAATACGCCGCCGAAAAATATCCTAGAACCAATCTCCATTATTGTACGTGTAAATTGAAAGACGGGGTGCAACTGCGCGAGAGATTGAAACTGAGAGCAGAAAACACGAGGAAAAAATTCGACATAGTAACAGAAGACGGAACGATAATACGCGGCGTCATATACCTTCCAGAACTAAAGCCATCATTCGGATATAAGACCATAATAAAAAACATCCTTCCACAAGAGAAGGGAAGATTGACGAGAGAATTAAAAGACAGGATGAATGGTATAGCAAATGAATTTGAGATACCGAAGGATATGCTCGAAATCGATGAGATGAAGCTTCGCATAATAACAAATATAGGTGTTGTCAAGAAACTCGCAAAACATTTAAAATCATATAAACTCATCCCAGCAGTTGTCGAACAGTATCCCACATGGGATCAGATGGAAGTCGATGTTGAATTTTTGTAAAAATATTTCATTCACGTTCAATGGGCTCGTGGTCTAACGGTATGATGTCGCTCTCACTCAGCGAAGGTAGCGTGTTCGACTCACGCCGGGCCCATATAATTTTATTTGAACAATTTTCTGTGTTATCCCTTTTGGATAGTATATTAATTTTTTAAACTCTGACGATAATCATGTATGTAATGAACGGGGTAAAAGATTATATTGCGTATTTTAGCATGGAAATAGGCATAAGCCACTCCATACCTACATATGCCGGAGGATTAGGAATCCTTGCAGGAGATCTTCTTAAGAGTTTCGCTGACATGCGAATGCCTGTAGTCGGAGTGACGCTGATAAACTCTAAAGGATACTTCAACCAAGAGATAGATAATGAAGGCAATCAGAAAGAGAAACCAGTAGAATGGAACATAAACAATTTCATGGTCCTTATGCCAAACACCGTCAGCGTCAATATAGAGAAAAGAGAGGTCAAGATAAAGGTATGGAAACATATCATAAGGGGCGCAACAGGATATAACGTGTCAGTCTTCTTCCTTGACACAAACGTTGAAGGAAATTCAGATTATGACAGAACACTCACATCGTTCCTATACGCTGGCGATCGGCAATACAGGCTAAGCCAGGAGATAATCCTAGGTATCGGCGGGGTTAGAATGCTTGAATCCTTAGGATACGAAATAAAAAAATATCACATGAACGAAGGGCACAGTGCTCTTCTTACCGTAGAATTATTGCGCAGGACGTATAAGGAACAAGAGGACGAAGCTGACTCATATGACGAGCAAGCCGTAAAAGATAAATGCGTGTTCACGACGCATACACCTGTAGCTGCAGGTCACGATATGTTTGACATCTCATTGTTCCAGAGGCTTCTTGGAAACTATGTTCCGAAAATGGCATTCGACAAGGCCATCCACGATGGAATGATAAATATGACTTTCCTCGCCCTGAACTACAGCACATATATCAATGGCGTTGCAAAAAGACATGGAGAGATAGCGAGCGAGATGTTCCCTCAATATACGATAGATCACATAACGAACGGAATCCATCCGCAGACTTGGATAAGTCCATCATTCAAAGCGTTATATGACCGCTATATCCCAGGATGGGTAAAGGATCCATTCACATTAAGATATGCCTTATCAATACCTAAAGAAGAGATTTTGAACGCTCATCTTGAAGCGAAAAAACTTCTCATAGAAGAGGTAAACCAGCGCACAGGAATGGACTTTCATCCATTAAGGTTCACGATAGGATACTCGAGAAGGTTTACGGC
>CAZFVG010000143.1:0-2567 GCA_964522135.1 uncultured Methanosarcinales archaeon
TGTCGTAGTTTCTCCAAGCTTGACTAATGCCGAGTATACCTTTATTTCTCCCTCTGTAAGGCCTAATTGCTTGAGCGGTTCCGTGTTCATAGTATACTATTTGAGAACAAATATATAAAGTTTATCCCACTAAGGGGAAAGTAATATTTAAATATCGTATTAACTATGTAGTAGTAATAAGAATGGATTATGCTTAAACCGGAGGATAAGAAAATGAATTTCAAAGAAACATTGAAAAAAACATTATACGCAACTGTAATTGCAGCAAGTCTTGGACTAGGACATCTAGGATGCGGCAAGCCTGATAAGAATATCAAAGAAATATCAGACATAAGCTATGTTCGTCAGGGTCCAGAAGACATGAGTGTAGAGCAGGCAAAGGACGGATGCACAAATTATGTGTGTGCCGAATATATTGATGTCAAGTTTACAGATAATACAACAGCAACCATCCCTTATCTAAAGATGTTTCACAAGAAATAAAGTGATAGTTGCAAGACAGGAGAAAGCAACTATGCAGATTACAGGAATTTTTTCCAAAGTGCAGACATTATTGAAACCAAAGGCGTCTCTCAGAAATATGTAGGAAAAGAATGGCAACCAGAGACATTTGCGTACAGCGGGAAATGGATTCCTAAATATAAATACGGTATAACACATGGAATGGAAGTTGTTCCGCGCAGAGGAAGACTTGAAAATAAATTAGAAGAGTTAGAGCTTACCAAAGAATCTGGAAAAAAAGTTCGTATAGAATACGGTTCAACACATCACGGGTATGAATTCGATAACGTTACACCCATCAACTAATTTTTTCTTTTCTTCTTTTTAAATCTTGTGGACTTTCACTCCCGAGTTATTCTTATGATTTCTCTTTGATAAGGTATTAATAAACACCCAGCCAGTATTCTATTATTGAGTCGGGCATGACATGCTTTATGTCATGCTCATATGAGGTGATTAACATGAGATCGAGGCAAGAGATTGCAGATGAATTGATTCTGAAAGAAGAGCGTGTTGCCCTATGGGAGCAGCAGCACATCGATAAATATCTTACACAAGAGCCAAAGGCAGAATATAGGTATCTTGATGAGGAATATGCGTTATAAGAAGGTGAAAAAATGATAAACTTAGACAACCTGTACTATTATGAACTTGGGAACAGCGATTCTAGCCTATCTTCCTGAAGATGCTTATGAATCCAGAATGGATATTCGATAGGGACCTTGGCCTGACAATCAAGCCCTCGACCTTCCAATCCCGTTCAATCATTTCAACTGTTTTTACATGAATTGCATTCATACCTGATAATTGGTTTACAAAACCCTGTGTTTGCGTGATTTGAGGACAGTAGACAACTACAAACCCACCAACCCTTATAGAATCCATTGCAGGGCCTATGGCCCTCCATGGTTCTGTCAAATCTAAAAGTATAAGATCAGCATTCTTTGCAGGAATTTTTTTGTATGCATCAGCTTTTTTGATAACAACATTCTTCAGGCCAAAATAATTTATGTTCTCCTGCGTCTGCCTGATATTATTCTCATTTATATCAAACGTATACACCTTCTTTACATGACGCGCAAAAAAACACGCACTACCGCCAGAACCTGAACCCGTGTCTATGACAACAGAATCTTTTCCAATGCCAGTCTCCGCGAGTATGAACCCCAAATCTTTCAAAGGTATTGTCTGAGCCTGCTTTTTTATCCCCTTGTATGAGTCAACAAAAGAAGCGTCGAATATGAAGAACTCCTTGCCCTTGTTTGAGGTAACTATAGCATTTTCCTTTTCCAATTCTGATTTTGTTATGACGCCCTCAGAACAATGAAAATCTCTCGATATGTCCTCAATAAAATATTTTTTCCCTTCAGATATTATCACGGATTTATTGAGATCTGCGATGAATTCTTTCCTCTCTTTTCTGATAAGAATCTTCTTAATCATGAAAGTAGAATGAGACGGATGTTTATAAACTTTAATGTGAGATAATAAAAAAAATAAAAAATTTCAGAATTACTTCTTGTGTCTACCCGATAAGAACGCAAAGAATCCTAAGAATACTCCTAGTATTACGAATCCCCACGCTATACCAAGCAGGTATGTTAACTGATCTTTTGCAAATATCAAGAATAACACGGCGATTACCATAAGTATTCCTGCGAGCGATGCTCCTATTGCCACAAATGGACTTTTGTCTTTGTCTTCTTTTGCCATAAATATCACCAGTCCTACAAAGACATTAAGAATTATTTAAAGGTTTCTAAAAAGATACCTTCGTAATTTGTTGTGAGAAATTGTTGTGGATAATGAAAGAACGGTGGGATATAGGGCAGTTCTTTTTAATTGTTGGGGGTTTAAAAAGAAGTAACTCCGCCCTAAACCACCCCACCGTGAGTGTGATATTTTATGATACGTTTTCGAAATTTCCCCTCTTTTTTTTCTTGTAATTGTCGATGCTTTTCTCGATATTCTCTTTTTTCACATTTATTTTATCAGCATTGACGTCTATTTCATGGACTATGTGAGTGTGTTCTGAGAGTTCTTTGGACGAAATTATCTTTAGAAGG
>CAZFVG010000144.1:0-2546 GCA_964522135.1 uncultured Methanosarcinales archaeon
TATAAATTGGGCTTGATCAGTCTAGCAGGCCATGGAAACAATAATCGTAAAGAAGATATTGAAGTTACGGGAATAAAGAAATATTTTAATTCTATAATTATAGACACAAAAAAAGATGCTGAAATGTATCTTCGATGCATGAAAGAGATGGGAACCACAACAAAGACTACGGCGATCGTAGATGATAGAACTGTACGCGGAATAAAAATAGGAAACGAATTAGGTTGTGTCACATATTGGGTCATGACCCCAAAATATGTTCATGAAGTTCCTACAAAAGAGACTGGAGAGCCAACTCATAGGATTAATACTATTGAAGATTTATTGAAAATGTTGTGATAATATGGACGTAAACTACATAATAATATTTATCATGGCAATTTTTGCCATTCTTGGAGCTATAGATAGATGCCTAAAAAATAGATTCGGTTTAGGAAAAAAATTCGAGGAGGGAATAAACGCTCTTGGCCCACTCGCTCTAGCAATGGTCGGAATGATTGCTATCGCACCCGTACTAGCAAAAATTCTACAACCAATCGTCGTTCCTATCTATACATTTTTAGGCGCTGATCCATCGATGTTTGCAGGCACAATTCTAGCCAATGATATGGGAGGTTATCCTCTTGCAATGCAACTCGCGCAGAATTCTAGTGCAGGATTATTTGCCGGGCTTATTGTAGCTTCTATGCTTGGAGCGGTTCTAGTTTTTACAATTCCGGTCGCTTTAGGAATAATAAAGAAAGAAGATCATAAATTTCTAGCTCTAGGAATATTGTCAGGAATAATCACTATACCTATAGGAGCATTCATTGGAGGGCTCATCGCAGGTTTTGGTATCATGATGATACTTTCTAACCTTGTACCGATTATAATTATCTCTCTGGTAATAGCGTTTTTCTTATGGAAAGCTCCAGAAAAGACCCTTAAGTTTTTTACTTGGTTCGGATGGTTCATATTAATAATAATAACGTTAAGTCTTGCAGTAAGCATATTCCAAACGTTGACTGGAATAACATTGATTGATGGAATGGTTCCTATATGGGACGGATTTAAGATAATTGCAGGAATAGCAATAGTGCTTGCAGGCGCATTTCCATTGCTTCATATAATAAGTAAAATTCTCAAGAAAAGCTTAAGCAAGATAGGAAAGAAAATTGGAATGAAAGAAAAAGGAATCCTAGGCATGATATCAACGCTAGCTAACAACATCCCAATGTTTACAATGTTAAAGAATATGTCCAATAGAGAGAAAGTTTTGAATATAGCTTTTGCCGTAAGCGCATCATTTATCCTAGGGGACCATTTAGGGTTTACGGCCGCAGTCAATAAAGATTTCATATTACCGATGATCATTGGGAAATTAGTTGCTGGCTTGACCGCTGTGATTTTAGCAATGGTTTTATTATCAAAAAATAAATATTATAAAAAAATGGTTACGAAATAAAAAATGACTGTCAAGCAGATAATCTCGGAACTTGAAAGTTATGGAAGTCCTGAAAGCGCGAAACATTCTCTAAGATTCTTTAAGACGGGGGAAGGAGAATATGGTCACGGAGATATATTCTATGGCACGACAGTTCCAGAAATGCGCATCATCGCAAAAAAATACAAAGATATCTTTCTTAATGATATTCAAGAATTATTGAAGAATAAATATCACGAATGTAGGCTCGTTGCGTTGATGATACTTGTCGATAAATATCGGAAATCAAAGGCCGATACCGAAAGGAAAAATATCTACGATTTATACTTAGAAAATACTACGTATATCAATAATTGGGATCTTGTCGATTCTTCTGCACATCAGATAGTCGGCGCATATCTTTACGACAAAGACAGAAAGATACTCTACAAGCTTGCTAAATCAAAAGATTTATGGGAAAAGAGAATCGCAATCATATCGACAGCTCATTTCATAAGCCGTAATGATTTCAATGATACTTTAAAGATTTCAGAGATACTTTTGAATGACAAGCATGATTTGGTACATAAGGCCGTCGGCTGGATGCTTCGAGAGGTTGGTAAGAGAAATCAGACTATAGAAGAAGGGTTTCTTAAAAAATATCATAAAACAATGCCGAGAACTATGTTACGATATGCAATAGAAAAATTTGACGATAAAAAGAAAGAATTCTATATGAAAAAAATAAATTTCTAGAAATAACTCACTCGTACTGCACAATGTTTTCTGATTTATGTATCAATTCTACATCGTTGCTCGTGTAGCTTCTTTCTCCAGACCTGCTCTGGAAGCGAACCTTTGCAGGGTGCAATGACATATTACCGACTATATTCAATCTTGAGTTCAAAGTGTATGTAAGCAGCCTCTCTTCATAAGGCTCGAGCTGCTCGATATTCCACATCAACATTGAGTGTATCTTATCAGCGCTTAGCATCTTTGTTGGCTTCAATGAACCGATTGAATTATCATCCACTAGCGCCACTATCTTTGGATATTTGTCAACTATCTTAATATTCTTTATGAGCTGGCCTGACCTGTTCTTGAGATGAAGCTTGACACGTATGTCTGATATCCCATCATAGGT
>CAZFVG010000145.1:0-2542 GCA_964522135.1 uncultured Methanosarcinales archaeon
TATTCTTCCTGCAAGAAGCGCCCTGTCCATGTCCGACTCATCAACAATCATAATACTAAAGAAATAAAAGTGTTTATATAGATTGTTATAATATTAGTTATATATTAAGAAAATAACAAGAATTTAGAAGCGAGAGGGCTTATCGTGTTTACGTATTTGCCTGTAAAGTTTATCGGTTATATCTCTTTCTTTATGTGCATCACCGAATGCTGCTGTCAGCCCTCCTGTTAATCCTCCAATAATTCCTGAGGTATATCTAGTATCAGAAGCCATGACATTCTGAAGGCCTTGAGGATCTATTAATCCATATATTAAGGGTGTAGATGCAACCGCTACAGAAAGTACTTTTTCAACTGTTGGTAAATGTTCTTCATAAAAAGTTGGCGTTATCCATTGTATAGTTTTTTGGATTCCTCTTGTGATGAGCCAGCCTCCAGCATATCCTAATAGGAATGCGTTTATTTCAGGAGCTTTAGTTAAAAATTTTAGCCCGACTTTATCTTCAAGACTGCACGCTGCATTATATGCTGCATTTAATTGAGGTTGAAATATTGGAACGTTCATATGATCACCTAAATACGGCTGCGAGTGTCATTATTATTATTAATGCAGCTAAAACTACGAACAGCGCATTTGAAATTCCCCTTGACCTTAACTTTAATCCTTTTAGTATTTTCATCATACACCTTTGATATTCAAAACTTAATATATTATGGCAACGACCACTCTTTGTATCTGACTGAATCTTACCCTTCCAGGATCAGGTTCAGGATTGTTGTCGCCCTTTAATGTAAAATACACACCCTTATCGTCAGAATCTTTCGCTATTACTCTGTGTATTATATAACCATCAGCATAATCTGATACATAACTAACAATATCACCGACCTGTATCTGGTCAGCACTTGTAGGAACGACCTCTATAGCATTGGCTCTTGAACTAAGGACCGGTTCCATGCTGTGGGTATCCGTGAATGTTGACCATTGCGGATCGTTGATGCTTAATACGACGTTTTTGTTATAGACCCCTATCTGACTCTCCTTGATCCAATCGCCTGGGCTTGGAACTTCATCAGTATAGCCATTTGTCGTTGTCGTATTGATATTTGCTGGCCTCTCTGTATTTATGTTTGCATAGATATTACTGCTTAAGAACCCGAGCATGAATACTAACGTTACTAAAAATGCCTTTATGAAAGCCTTTTTATCAAACATGATTTACCCCCAACGATATTTATTCTAGAAATAGTATAGTCATACGGGTTTATAAAGTTTACTATTTTGTTGTTACTGACTAGTGAATAATAGTAAAGGTTATAAATCCATTTTGATTTCTAAGCCTAAACGATACGGTCAATAAAATGACGGAAAAACTCGAGAGAAAAGTAAGAACAGTAGGATTTCTCATACCAGTAATAGATGGAGAGATTTGGCTAGCGCAACGAGGGACTGAACCGTTCAAAGGATTCTATGGAGGAATAGGCGGAAAAGCCGAATCCAAAAGTTCCAAGGTATTGTACAACGAGCCACATACTGTTTACAAACTCGGAGGTCACCAAGAGATATCAATAGCCGATAAATTAGCCATTGAAGAGGGTAGAGAAATCATAAGTGAAACTTCTATAAGAGAATTTTGCGAAGAAATATTTTCAGACAAGCAATTCCCAGCAGATTTCAAAAAGGAAGATATCGTTGACGTCTACAAACTAGGATTCATAGTAGATGTTGTTCCGACAACGTCTGATGTAGATAATGAATGCTATTTTCACATAGCTCACGTCAATAGAAGAGATTTTCATCCAAGCAAAAGAGAGGTTACTGACTTTAAGCCTATAAAAAATATCCCGTCGCGATTGATATTTCCGTTGACAAGAATTACATTAAACCATCTGGAGTATTCGTTGAATCCTAAAAAAGGACCTGTTCTCGAAAGATTACAACCCTATGTCAAAGATGAATTATACAAACAGATACGTGTATGGAAAAAGCCAGATAAGAAATTCACAAGCATGGTATGGGCATATACAGACACAAAAGCATCTTTATACTATGAAAGTTTCCTTCACAAAACGTATCGCACAATAAAGCGAGAATGGACTGATTTTAAGATTAAACTCTCTCTTCTATAACCGTTTTCTCTAAGACTTGCTCGGCAGCATGTATGAAATCATCTTCTTTGTCAGTGCTTATTACGGCTCCTGCAGCGTGGCTATGACCTCCTGAACTTCCATGATTGATTTTTGATATTATCTCCTCAATTATCTCTTTTAAGCTGACGGCATCTGAATTGCCTGTTATTCTCAAAGATATCTTTGTTGTGTCGTCATGGTTTCTTGCTAGCGAGAGTATAAACGTATTCTTTCCAAGATCAGGAGACTTCGACAATATCGATCCGAGTGTCCCTATCATTGTTGGCATCACCTCGTCCTCTGCATTTATTATGATATATTTCTTGTTCTTTATTATCTTTCCAGAATCGGAATTTTCCTTATACCAGTTCAATGCATTCACAAGCTCTCTTCTATAATCGCTCAGGTTATCA
>CAZFVG010000146.1:0-2542 GCA_964522135.1 uncultured Methanosarcinales archaeon
TCTTCGCGTCAAGTTCCCAATTGTCCTTTATCTCCTGTTCCCTGAAGTGATCTATTGTCTTTAGCAATATATCGATTTCACATATCGCTCCATACACCTGATGTTGCCTTGCTGGATCTAATGTAGGGTTCTTTTCAAGCAGGCTTACGAGATTCGCCCTTCGTTTTTCATATAGTGATTTTAGTTGTTGTAATGACATATCTTGACACCAGCAACACTCACGGCTTTGATGTGTTTTTAATCTTTTCCTTTGAAATACTCTTTTTTCTGCTCAATGAATCTGTCTATGCTTTCGGATTTGAGATCGCTCTCAAATTCATACAGCTCATCAGGAATTGTATTATCCTGTATATTTTTGTTTGGAGCATGTAGCTTTTTGTATACTTCAGATTCCTTCTCTTTTCTTCTTGATGTTAAGTAGTATGTTCTGCGGATCGTGTATTATCTGTGCATTCTTGATCATGTCCATAAAGTACTTGTCTTTCCTGTGAAGCCCATCGTTTATCTCAAATTCATTGTGGCTCCAGTTTATTATCTTCTTTGTCTTGCCGGAATGGTCATCCACAAATACGTTGCTGAATTTTGACCTGACCTCTTCAAGGAAATCCGTTATGACAAATAGTTCTATACTATCTCTTGTTGTCTTTATTAAGCCTATAGCTTTGCATTTCTTTAATAGATCTTCGTATTTGAAGCTGAATTTAAGCATGAACGCGACGTCTTCTGAAGGCATCCCGAATACTATGTTGAAGAACATTTTGTTGTTAGAATCGATTTCAAACACTTTTCTTTCGGCTTTCCCATTTCTGAGCATGAACCCATACATTATCTCTGTGTTCAGGTAATATATTGTTCTTGGCTTGCCCGCATTTTTTTCTTCTGATTTTTCTTTTCTCACTATTCCGTATGCTTCAAGAAGCTTGAGTTGCTGTGTTATGTTCGATATACTTGTATTAGTTTTAAGCGCCAAATCACTTGGTGATTGAGGGCTGTCAGATATCTCTTTCAGGAGAAGCCATTTGGTGTTCGTGAATATTTCCGGATTTATCGTTTGATTGTCCATACTCTAGAATACTTACCTCTACAAATATATAAATATTTCGTTTATATGAAAGTAAATTAATTTATTATATTTAGTTTATACTAAAGTTATTAAATTATTGTTTAATTATGTATTTTTTCATGCGGAAAACCTTAAGTTTTAAGATTTTTTGGATGTCTAAAGCCCCTAAAAATTCCTTTTTTGGCTTAAAAAATAGAAATATTTTTATACTCAAACCCTACGTAACTAGTATTATAAAAGTGGGTAGTGGTTTGGTTAGGCTATAAGGCAATTAAACTACATAGGTTACCTTAAGAGGTGGGTATGCATAAATTGAAGGTCTTGATGTTTGGGTGGGAGTTTCCTCCGTTCTATTCTGGCGGTTTAGGAACAGCCTGTTACGGCTTGACCAAAGGTCTGAACAACAAGAACGTACAGGTGACTTTTGTTATACCGCACGGTCCTGATGAAATGAGAGCTGAATTTGTGAAATTATTGATTGCATCAAATCTGTCAAAATATAATATAAAAGTAAAGAAGATAGACAGTCTGTTGAAGCCATATCTTTCTGACGTGCAATACAAAGAGGATTACGAGAAGTATGTTGAACGTATAAAAAGTGAGACTACCGAGTCAAAAATTCTATATGGAAAGAATATATATGAAGAGGTATACCGCCTGAGCCAGGCAGCAAAGCTTATTGCCATGAGCGAAGATTTCAATGTTATACATTGTCATGATTGGATGACCTTTCCTGCAGGCATTGAGGCAAAGAAGGCTACAGGAAAGCCTCTTGTAGTCCACGTTCACATAACAGAGTTCGATAAGACTGGAGGATTAAGCCATAATCCGTATATCTACGATATAGAGAAACAAGGCATGGAATATGCGGATAAGGTCATAGCTGTCTCTTACTTCACGAAAAGGAAGATAATGGAGAATTATGGAATACCAGAATCGAAGATAGTCGTAGTGCATAACGCCGTAGATTTCGGCAGCGATAAGAAATTCGACATAAAGAACACTGAGAAAGTCGTTCTTTTTCTTGGCAGACTCACTCTTCAGAAAGGTCCCGATTATTTTATAGAGGCCGCAAAAAAAGTTTTAGACTATGATCCTGATGTAAAATTCATTATAGCAGGCACTGGAGATATGGAGGCAAAGCTTGTAGACAGGGTTGCCCAATTAGGTATAGGTAATAAAGTGCTATTTGCAGGATTTGTCACAGGAAAGGATGTAGATAAGATATACCAGTTGGCAGACCTTTATGTTATGCCGTCAGTAAGCGAACCGTTCGGGATAACGCCGCTTGAGGCCTTGAGAAATAATGTTCCTGTCATAATATCAAAACAATCCGGAGTAAGCGAAGTTTTAAAGAATGCGTTGAAGGTTGATTTTTGGGATATAGATGAATTGGCGAACAAGATAATAAGCGTACTAAATTACAGGGCGCTCCATCGCGAATTGCTGCATCATGGCTCGATAGAGGTGCGAACGTTC
>CAZFVG010000147.1:0-2537 GCA_964522135.1 uncultured Methanosarcinales archaeon
ATTATTAATATTACGAGAGCTAGTACGATAAAAATAGTTACCTGACCTCTCTTCATCAAACACCTCTTTTTAATAATTCTCTGAAAATATAGAGTTTAATTAACACAGCCAGTAATACAGTTATCAAAAATATTATCAAAATAGCCCAATATTGAAATATTACAATAGCAAGCGATGATAGTACACTATAACCAATCAGCATCAATATAAAAAATGCCACATTCTTAAGTCCTAATAGCGATATAATATTTCTGAATATAGATTTCCACGTGGATAGATAACTCTTTTCCTTTGAAGTAACTTGCACGACACATATCAAATACCAATAGAGTACACACAATACAAATGATAATATCATAAGTATAGGCAGGCTATTGATTTGAGTGAGTATTATAAGTCCAAGCGATGCAAATATTACTGAAATCAGAAGGTATTGTAACCAAAGGTACAACAAATTTATCTTCGAAGCTCGTTCAGTAAACGAATTTACCTTCCACAAATCCATGACAGAACTTACCGTTACATAAATTAAGAATCCAAGTAGAAGTATAAATATTTCGTTCATAATAAAAGTATTGAACACAACAGACTTATCATTGAAAGAATGTATCAATCCAATATTCTGAGGATCGGAGCGTATCTGCGACGCTATATTACTCAATGGTTCTATCATCAAAAATTGCCTTACAGAAAGTATATAGATCGGTGTGAGCAGTATTATCAAGAGCAAATAATGTAAAGCCTCAATTAAATAAATCTTCCAAAACTCCTTTGATGTATTTCTCTTATTCCTAACCATAGTTCGCCTTTGATTCATATATAGGTGACTCAAACAATTCGTTCCCGCTAGAATCTTCTATAACAGCATGATCATATGTTAAATTGTAATACTGTGATTCATAACCGGCTGAACCATAAACATATCCGGCCACGAGTCCTTTGGTATCAGGAAAGTATTGTCTTCTTCCAGATTTTCCATCCACAAGATACAGTGAATAATTTGTCGCACCATCAATCGGCTGAACATACCATGCGACAGTATATAGCGTAATATTGTTTATTTTATAGAAATATTTTTCTGCATTGAGTGTTATAGTCATATCATATACGGTTGAGGGATCTTTGCTTACTAGGGTTTGAGGTCCTGGAGGTTGTACATCTGTAGATAGACCATACGCACATGCCTCTACCTCCCAATCATCTACAGGATAAAAAAGTAAGTATACCTGATTATTAACAGTTCCAGTGTTTCCTGGCCAGTAAGACGCCAATGAATCAACCGTCTTCGAGTATATGTTTCCCCACTCCTCGCACCCTACAGAACCGACAGCACATGACGCGGCAGCTAACCTTGAAGCTGCAATTAATATAATCAGTATCACAAATGATTGAAGTAATATTTTATTTTTCAAAATTAAATCCCCTCTATTCCTATACAATAATCCTTCTGCGCTGCAGGATCGCCAGGCCTCTCACTGCCAAAGTATGATTTCCATTTCGACGGACTAAATATAGTCTTTAATTCGTTGTATTGTAGGAAAACACCTAAAGCTCCACATCCTACATCATACCATCCTGAAGCCAAAGTAGTCTTTTCGGCATTTGAAGGAGTGCTTCCAGCATAAGCGTTTTTATAATCACTGCAGATAGCAGTATAACCTAATTGTATTCCAACATTAGTTGCATAAACAAGCCCTGCTTTCAAAAGCCCAGGAATTATTACTGACGTAAATAGATTGTCTGAAAATTTGTATTCTGCACTATCGAGATATAGGCACGTATAGAATGCCTGCCTCTGCTCACAGCCTGTAGTTGGTTGACCAGCCGCAAGCTGCGTTTGCATACAACTCACATACATGCAATCAAGCTGTCTCTCCTTCTGCATATTATACAAGATAGCTGGTGCGCATAGATCATCATAATACCAACTCTTATACGGATTTATTATCCACTTGTTTGAAGATAGATCGCTATAGAATCTTGCATCCCTCTGACTCACACCCTGACCATACTGTGATACAGCTTGAGTTATAGGACTTGGCAAACAATCAGTACCGCCTCCGACGCATTGTCCAGAAACAGTGTTTGTAGCATGACCAGTAATTCCAGAGGACACAACATTACCGTTTATATCGTATACAACGTGTGGTACAACCGTAAGTGCAGATGAAGTTAATGCAGGATTTAATGGTGACGTGCTGACAATCCTTCCAAATCCTACTCCAAGTATCATAGCTTTTTGAACTGTGGATTGCCAAGTATTGCCATTACCAGCCATACTTAATGAAGTTACGCTAACTGTCTGTGCCTGACTGATTGGCACTAATTGGTAAGATCCTGAACTTGTCTGTTTGTAATTATAGTATTCGCCGTTCGTTCCTTGATAGACTGTTCCTCCGTCTTTTGAGAATGTCGTGTCCTGGCGTTCAAATGTTACTCCATTAAATTGTAGTTCTGAAGGTATACTCTGTATGGATGATAATCCCGGTATCTTAGATAGGGCGGTCGCAGCTAGTGTGTGCTGCGCAGGAAAATAT
>CAZFVG010000148.1:0-2536 GCA_964522135.1 uncultured Methanosarcinales archaeon
TAGAAGAATTGGAGCCATCTCTTATACAAGAGTTCCAAACATCAATAATGATTCCGGGGAGATATAAGTCCGTATTCTTAACAGCGCAGCTATTCAAGGAAGAGTTTGCAAATAATATAGAAATGCAAAAAAATCACGTAGTCCTTCTGGACGTAAACTCTTATATCAATATTCTCCGCGATATAGCAAATAAACTCTTGATAAAAGGAATGCTTGTCGACGTCGGTACAGAAAAAATTTCAACGAATTCATCGAGAGATATTATCAAGAAAAGGGATCATAAGAACGAATAATATTATAACATGAATAAAGGAACACCTCAGACAAAAATGGAAATTAGGCATATAGAAGCTTTATCTAGTTCATCGAGCGATACTGCCAAAATCTACAGATGGAAATATACTCTTGTGTTTTTTATCATAACGATAATATTCTTGTTAATAGCTGCTCATCCAGCATATTCTTACACAATCACTTCTGAACTATCTAACAATAGCATAATATTATCAATAAACGATACATCTTTACAAGGAATAGATCTCGGCAACAATTATACGCTTCAGATGTATGTGAATGGCCAAAGCTATAGATATTTTGGAAAGCTAATATTCCCTATAACCATCGCCATTGATTCAGAAGCGGACTATAGATTCATACTTGTAGATAAATCGACACAGGAACATATATCAGAGACAAATATATCAAGCAACATAAACTGCTCTAATCTCGCCCTCGCGCCTATTTTAGGAGAGTATTCTGTAGGTGATAAAATCCCTATAGATTTAATAGCTAACGGTCTTTCGGTGAGAAAGGCGCCATCCTATGTTTCTGTAGAGATAATCAGTGGAAATATGCTCTATAGATTAGTCGGAAAAGATATACAGGATTTTACACTTACTAATCCGGGAGATTATTCAATATCCTTGAAGTGCAATGATCAATCGATAGATGTGGAGAATTTCACATCGATAAATGGAGATAATACTACATCTGTGGAAAACAATCTCTCATCTTCAGGAGAGGGAGATCAAAATGTGTCTTCTGATGTTCTAAATGAAACGATATATACTTTGAAGAAAATGACCCTTAGAGATTCGAAAGGCGATGTATTTATCGGAGACGTAAAAACATATGGGGATAGGAGAGTAAACGACACGAGCCTTGCCGGAAGGATATTATCTATATTTTCTGGGCCGCAAGAGAAGGAGATAATAAACAGGACAGACATAAACCTCGATGGTGTAAGCGGCCTTGAAAAAGTCGATATCTCATTGAATAACCTCGAATATAACGGCAATACGTTATATGCAGAGAGGGTACAGCACAAAGACTTGATTAATAAGAACAAGATAAATATCAAGGGAGACGTTATTGATGCATTCGCGCTTGATCTATCCCAATTAAAATTTACAAATGGTACATTGACAAAACTTGCCAAGGGCAGGGAATTATGGAAGTGTAAAGATTGGGACTTCTCTCAGCAGAAATGCACTGGGACATGGAGCAAGGTCTTGGATATACGCCCGGGTGAAAATTACACGATAGAAGTATCTCAAAACGATCCAGGATATATAGAGACAGGACTTGCCACAATAAATACAGACAGATCGATATATAGGCCAGGACAATTCGCTAATATATTTATGGTAGTTTTGGACACAAACGGTTACCTTGTTGAGAATGCTACCATTGATGTCCAAGTAGTAGCTCCAGATAACACAGTATACTTCTATGACAACTACAATAATCATAGAATAATACAATACAGCAAGGGAATCTATAAACTTGCTTTCACTAATACTGGCTTAGAGGGGAATTATTCTATGTTCGTGCATGCTGTAAAGAATGGTTCATCGAGCGACGTGTTCGTCGACTATACAATGTCTTCTTATTTCACGGTCATAAGCAATTATGATTTCGACATAGTTAGGAACACTCCTGTGACGACTGATCCATTCGAGGGTCCATTCAAATCCCAGATAAGCGTCGCGCCACTTGCGAGCGACATATCAAATTATGATTTTACAGAGGTTCTTCCAAATGACGTCACGGTAGTTGAAGCTCCAGGCGCAGCAATGAGTTTCAATAACGATACGAACAGCACGTATCTGACATGGAATAACTTGAATGGAAACGTGACATTGAATTATACGGCGCAGCCACCTCTCATAACTCCTAATCTATTAATCTTAGGAAAAGCATTCGTGAGCTACGTCGTTGATGACGTGACAAAAATATTCGAAGAGGCAAGGAATTGGTTCATGGCTGTAGATCCAACAACGACAAGAGATCAAGGCCTTGTTGTATACGCAAATAGGAATACTGTTGGGTTGATAAGATTTAGGAATTGGACAGGTACATTATTGCAGGCTGAGCAAAACACTCCATTTGATCTCGGCGGCTCAAATATTGTCTGGCAAAAATTCAGATGCATGAAAACGTTTCCTCAGTGTGTGCTAGTTTCCGAAGATAATGGTGCTCAAATATATTTTTCAGTGTTCCACACCGACACGTGGACATGGGATAATGGTACGGT
>CAZFVG010000149.1:0-2516 GCA_964522135.1 uncultured Methanosarcinales archaeon
GTATAACATCAAGATAAGTGTTTCAACACCTATAGATGCATACGAACTCCATGGACAGACAGCCTATCCGGGTAAGATATCTGGGAGAGCCAGGATAATAGTTGGAAGAAACAACGTTGCAGACCTTCAGAAAGGAGAGGTACTCGTAACATCGATGACTACAGTAGATTTTGTTCCAGCAATGAAAAAAGCCGCAGCCATCATCACAAACGAAGGTGGCGTAACGTGCCACGCTGCAATAATCGCCCGCGAATTAAAGAAACCATGCATAATAGGGACAAAAGAAGCCACTCACATCCTAAAGACAGGAGATTTGGTCGAAGTCGACGCCACAAGCGGAACGATAAGGATAATAAAAGACGAAAATTTGGACAGGGATATAATTCTGGAAAAGATGTTTTCTAGGGAGCACTCGTTATTCTACGTCTCTATATGGAATAGTGATAGTTATGAAACAGGAAGAGAACTATTCCTATCCGACATAAGGAAGACATTATACATAAAAGAACCCAACGCAGACAAGATACAGGGATGGTTCAACAAGGAGGAAGTGGCTACGGCATGGAAGAAACTTGAGGATGGAGTGAGGAAAAACCCTAAGCATTTTGAACTGATAAAAAAAGTCTCGGATGAACACTTCAGATACCTTCTACCATTTCTACAGGATAAAAAATATATAAGAGATATCAAAGAATTAAAAATATATTACGATCATTGGATGGCGTGGTGGTCGCCAATGAGCATATTAATGGAGATGGCTGATCACGATTTCCCAAAAGGGATGATGAAAGAGGCCATAAAGCTAAGGGAAACAACACAGGACTATGCGGATAGTATTGACAATACATTCTTAAATTTCTTCCTGAAAAAATATCCTCAATTGAAAAAATATGCATACGTGCTAACTCCTAAAGAAGTGTTCATACTTGAGGATAGACCTTTTAATATTGGAGAGATTAAAAGATTTGAAGAAAGATTAAACGGATATATACTTATTGATAATAAAGTTCTTCCGATAAAAGAATTAGAAAGCAGACTCAAAGAATGCGGGTTCGTACTTAAGGATAAGGAACCAGGCAGTGATAAGCTTCTCATGATAAACCTACAGTCACGCGAGCATTCATTGACATACTGTTATGTATGGAATATCTCTAATCAGGAAGAGAGCAAAGATTTTTTCGAGAGCGTAAAGCAGCTCATATTCATCAACAAGGGTATTCACACAAAAACAGACGTCTGGTATCATGAGAAAGAACTAAGCGACATAAACGATTACTGCGGGAATAAATCTCACGATAAGAAATGGTTATCGAAAGTCAAAAGAGAATTCTGGAAATACATGAACAGGCTAATACCTTACTCTGAGGGCAAGAAAATCAAATCCATGAAGGAATTGAGACAATATTACAACGATTGGATAGCCTGGTGGGCGCCAATGGCCGTCATGTTCGTTCTCCCTGAATCAAAGACAGCAGAAAAAAAAGTAGGAGATGAAGCCCTGAAGATAAGATCAGATACAGAAAAATATTCAGACGACAACGACAGGGTAGTTATGGAGACATTCAAAAGATTACATCCAGAATTCAAGGATATCGCTGAACTAATGAGCCCGAGCGAGATATTCAATTGCGATAAATTAAGAAAGGAAGATATCAATATAATAAAACAACGCTCTAATGGTTATGTACTGTTCAACGGAAAATTATACCCGCCAGAATCCCTGGACAAATTATTGTATGATAACAACCTTGTTCTAGAGACCCATGAAACGAATGTTAAGGATATAAAAGGAGAAATAGCTTCAACAGGAAACGTACGCGGAATTGCAAGACTGATACACTTAAAGACTGAACTATCAGGATTCAAAGATGGTGAGATACTCATTACAGAGATGACAAGCCCAGACTATGTACCGACGATGAAGAAATCTGCCGCGATAGTCACAGACGAAGGCGGCAGGATGTGCCATGCGGCGATAGTCTCAAGAGAATTAAAGAAACCATGCATAGTCGGAACGAAGATTGCAACAAAAGTCATAAAGACAGGCGACTTAATAGAAGTCAATGCTGATACAGGTATCATCACTATATTAAATAAAGTATCCGAAATTAAATCAGATGTGAAAGAGACGCATAAGCTTGATCTTGCTAAACTGTATCAGACTCAGATATCTCTTACTGAATGGTTTAATAGTATAAATCATCATTTGTCCGATGAGATGCGTGTAGAAGATAATGAAAAGAGGGAAAGACTGTCAGTGCTTAATAAGATAATAAATATTCCTTTTGATAGGCCAGTACAATTCACTGCTGAAGATATCACAAACAAAACAAAAGCTTTCCAAAAATATCTAGCAGGGCATGGTAATGAATTATGCGCTATGAGACTTATTGCCCTTGACCCTAAACTTCCAAAATTAAGAATGCGCGGAAAAACAGTAAGGCAAGTGGTTGAAGAGTGGTATCCAAATCAAAATATCGATCCAAAAAAGTACAGGATAGATTTTGTTCCACATT
>CAZFVG010000150.1:0-2512 GCA_964522135.1 uncultured Methanosarcinales archaeon
AGCGCCTCCTACGATAAATTTTGCATGTGGATTATTCTTTGATGCTATGCTGATAAGTTCTGAACTTGGATCGATGCCGCATTTTTCTTTTGCAGAAAAGAATCCGGTGCTTATGCCGGAGCCGCATCCTACGTCGAGAATTTTATATGAAGGTTTCATGAAATCTTTCAATTTGATGTCGTTTGTTAATTCCTTTCCTATCATCTCCAATTTTTTCAGTTGCTCTTCGCCATGAAGCTCATCATACCCTTTTGCGATAGAATTGTAATATTCGCTGTTCACTTTGTTTTTTATCTGTGTTTTAGCCATAACATTATTAAATAAATAATCGTTTATATGTTTTATGGACTCGTACGAGAAATTTGCGCTTCTGATGAAGATAAGCAGACCGATATTTTGGATAGCTCCTCCGCTGGTATTTTTGGGATGGCTATATTCTGGTGGTGGAAGCCTTTCTTTATATTCTTTATTGCAGCTGTTGTCATTATCTATCCCATACTGCCTTTTATTGTTCGGGATAAATGATATCTATGATCATGATTCTGACAGGATAAATCCTAGGAAAGGTGGTGTCGAGGGATTAAAATTAGAGAAAAAGAATCATAAACTAATCTATACCTATGTATTGATTTCAGGTCTGATAATGCTCATAGTATCGATGTTGACATCAAATATTTTAAACGTACTGTTTACTCTCTTGCTTATTATAGTATCATATTATTATTCAGCAGAGCCTGTTCGGTTGAAAGAGATTCCGATAATTGATTCACTGTCTAATGGTCTGGGATTTTTTCTCGTTGGACTCGTTGGATTAACTTATACGCGTTCACTTGAAATATTTTTTATCAAGGCGATTTATTTATCGTTAGGCGTTAGCGCGATACATGCTATAGCAACTATTGTCGACTATGATTCGGACAATATATCTAAGACGCAAACATTCGCGACGTATTTTGGAAAGAGAGTTCCGGCGTTTTATGCGTTTCTTGTTTTTGTGGTCATTTTATTATTTTCAGGGATATCTTCTAGCATTATCAGACTATACATACTTTGCTGCGCGATAATATCGCTTGTGATAGTGTTATGGCCTAAAAAGAGATTAGTATCTGTCTTGAGCAAAGCGATATTCGTCTTGTTTATCGTCATGATGGCATGGTATTTGTCAAGCATCAACTTTTTAAATCTCCTGCCTGTTCCATGAGCATGGGCTCGTGATCTAGTGGTTATGATGTCTCCTTGACGTGGAGAATGCCGCCAGTTCGAATCTGGCCGGGCCCATCTATTTTCTTTTCACGGAAAATATATAAACCACCTTCTCCAGAATAATGTAAAAGAGGTGTACATGCTGAATATTCCTAAATATAAAGTGAGGCCGAGTCCTGAGAGGTTTCTAGCAAATAAATTGTTGATCTTGATTGTTTTAGGAGTATTGCTATATGTTGGTGTATATGTGAATTACTATCTTCTGAGTGAGAGCATACCCGGATTTCTGAACTTGATATTCGTTGTCGGGATAATAATACTATTGGTCATAGATTCGCTTCTCTGTTACATGCAATATGGTAGATACGAGTACGTCCTGTATGATGACAGGCTTGAGTTAAATTATGGAAAAATAAAAAAAATTCAGTATAGTAGCATATCGCGGATTAGTTATTCGCAGGGTTTTCTCGACAGGATGCTCAAGACAGGCTCAATTGTGATACGGTTGAATGATTCAAGAAAGATACAGATGAGATATTTGCATAACTCGAACCAGACATATTTTTGGCTCCAGAAGCATCTGCGTAATGCTGAATGAGAACATCTACTCTATGTTTGTAGTAGCGTTTATTCTAAGCATAACATTTATATATTAATAATGCCGGATTGGTGTTATGGATTTGAAGCATTTATTTTACACTATATTCAAGACATTTAATCCATATACTTATTATGAGCTTACTGATAAGAAATTTTTGTACGCCCTAAAATATCTTTTCTTCATAACGGTGTTTTCTACGCTTCTCATGTTCATACTTTTCATACCATTCCTCTTCTATACTGGAAATTATGTAAGCTCTGATCTCTCTCATTTCCAGAGCATAAATTTCAGTTCAAGTTTCCAGCCTAAAGATTCATTCAACCTTATGGCGGATCCAGTCATACGCGTAGGTCCTGCTCAGAGCAATATAACGAACGAATTCCTCCTGATAAATCCACAGACGATATCCTACAAGAGATTCCTGTTATTTGGAGGCCAGGTTGATGTCCCATTGAAACAGAGCACTGATGTCGTCTCGAATGCTAACTCTCCAAGGTTTGTTACGTTAGGGCTGATTTTCCTTATACCATCATTATTATTCTGGTCTATAATCTTCTTTTTGATATATTTCTCTATTCTTATACTTATAACATTCATCTTAGGATTGATATTTGTTGGACTCTTCCGCATAAATATATCTGTACTGAAAGTCCTTAAGGCTTCGCTTTATGCATCGACAATATTCATACTCATGCAGCTGGTCCTCAT
>CAZFVG010000151.1:0-2496 GCA_964522135.1 uncultured Methanosarcinales archaeon
CGAGGGACCTTTGCAGTCGACCCGGTAGTACCCCCAGACGCAGTGATGATGGTCTCAGCAAAACTTTCAAGAAGAAGGAGAGATTGGAAAGGCTCATACGGAATAGGAATCGCAAGATCACCAAGAAAGACGATGAGCCGAAGAGGAACAAGATTTAATTGGGTAGGAGCGCTTGCGCCAAACACAGTCGGCGGACGAAGGGCACATCCACCAAAATCAGACAGGATATGGGATAAGAAATTAAACACTAAAGAGAGAAGAAAGGCCCTATGCTCTGCACTATCAGCGACGGTAAATAAAGAGACAGTCACGACGCGTGGACACCTCGTCCCACAAAATTTCCCATTCATATTATCAAACGACGTCGAAAAGATAACAAAGACAAAGGATGTCATCGAGATGCTTTTTGCACTCGGATTCAAGGCAGAACTCGACAGATCAAAACCAAAGACACATAGGGCAGGCATGGGAAAAGGACGAGGAAGACCGTACAAGATAAAGAAATCAGTCTTATTCGTCGTCAGCAAGAAGAGCGCGCTTAATAAATCAGCATCAAACATCTCAGGCGTCGAGATTGTGACGCCAGACCACTTGAATGCAGAATTGCTCGCTCCTGGAACGCATCCTGGGCGATTGACACTCTACACTGAAGGCGCAGTCGATGAGATAGCAAAGATGTTCAACTATTAATTTCATAAATAATATTCATACAACAGCAAAGGAAACCAAAATGATCATAAGAAATCCATTGTCAACTGAAAAATCCATCAAGTTGATGGAGTCAGAAAATAAATTGATATTCGAAGTAGATAAGAAGGCGACAAAGGGAATGATAAAGACAGAGATAGAATCATTTTTCAAGGTAAAGGTCGCAAGTGTCACAACGAGAATCGGACCGGATGCAAAAAAGCGTGCATACGTAAGATTCACAAGCGAGACTCCAGCAATCGATATCGCAACAAGGTTAGGATTAATATAGATAGATTATGATTATAAAATAAATGATGTACCATGGGTAAGAACTTAACACAACAGGCGAGAGGAAAGGGAGGCCCAAGTTTCACGGCCCCAAGCTTCAGGTACTTAGGAGAGGCCAAGGTAAAACATGGCGTGAATACTGCAGAGGTACTTGACATCGTAAAGTCACAAGGCCATCTTGCGCCATTGCTCTCTGTAAAATATAATGACGGCTCAACCGGCTACATGATTGCGGCCGAGGGAATAAATACGGGACAGGTATTGCGAGTCGGCGAAGGCGCAGAGCTCGAGCGAGGAAATACATTACACTTAAAAGACATCCCAGAAGGAACTACGGTCTTCAACATCGAAGGGGTTCCAGGAGACGGCGGAAAATATTGCAGAACGACAGGAACATTCGGCAAAGTAGTTGCGAAATCAGACAAAGGAGTCTCAGTATTATTACCATCAAAGAAGATCAAGGAGTTCAACATATCATGCAGGGCAACACTTGGAATAGTTGCAGGTGCAGGCAGGAAAGAGAAGCCATTCCTTAAAGCAGGAACGATGGCATTCTACAGAAATGCAAGAAAGAAGAGATATCCAAAGATGTCAGGATCCGCCCAGAACGCAGTCGACCATCCATTCGGTAACAAGAGAAGTTCAAGGAAGAGCAAGGCAAGACCAGCTCCAAAGAACGCCCCTCCAGGTCGAAACGTAGGCTACATCAGACCAAGAAGGACAGGACAGTCAAAGACGAGAAGCACCGTCATAAGGCAGAACAACAAATAAATATAACTATCAAAATTTATGAGATGATTAACAATGGCAAAAAAAATATGGCTATACCGCGGAAAGACTCTTGAAGAATTGCAGAAATTATCATTGTCGGAATTGGCAGAGTTATTGCCATCAAGACAGCGAAGAAGCATAAAGCACGGTCTTGACGATGGAAAGAAGAAGATAATCGCAAAGCTCTCAAAGCGAAGCGATATAGAGACACATGTAAGAGACATGATAGTATTGCCACAGTTCATCGGAAAGACAATAAAGATACACAACGGAAAAGAGTTCGTCCCTGTAATAATACAGGAAGATATGATAGGCTGCTTTTTCGGCGAGTTATCACAGACGAGAAGAAAGGTACAGCACAACGCACCAGGAGTAGGAGCAACAAAGTCATCAAGCAACCTTTCAGTCAAGTAAATAATTCGAGATAAATCAACAATAAGAATCAAGATAAAATAAAAAAATAACATCAAAGATAAAAATGGCACAGCACAACTATTCATTTCAGGGAATGAAGGATAACATGGTCCGAGCAGTTGGAAGAAACCTTGACATCTCTCCAAAGGAATCGATAGAGATATGCACATACGTTAGGGGAAGACCGCTCACTCAGGCAAAGATGTTATTACACCAATCAATAGATATGATACGTGCAGTTCCATTGCGAAGATTTTCGAATGGAGCAGGCCACAGATCAGGTATGGGCCCCGGAAGATATTATCCAAAGGCATGCAGCGCAATACTCAAGAT
>CAZFVG010000152.1:0-2419 GCA_964522135.1 uncultured Methanosarcinales archaeon
TTAGGTAACGTTCAGATAGTAAAGGGTCAACTGACATTGAGTTATATCAACCCGCAAAGCAGTATAATAGAAAAAATGATTGTTTCGGTAACTGGTAAACCAAAATCAAAGTAAACATATGAGGTGTATGAACAATGAAAAATTTTAGAGGACAAGCTGCATTAGAATTTATGATGACTTATGGCTGGGCAATTCTTGTTGTCTTAGCCGCTATCGGAGCACTATCGTACTTCGGTATATTGAACCCAAGCAAATTTACTCCAGACACTTGTCTTGCAAGTTCTGGATTTGCGTGCCCTGGTAAACCAATATTCAACGCTAGCGGCGTCGCCTTCACCATCGTAAACGGACTAGGATACCCAATAATATTAAGTAACGCTGCCGAAAACCTGTCGGTTACTCCAGTAGGAACTTTCACAGGATGCTCATGGGCAGTCTGTACTCAAGGTACGGTCAATTGTTACGGAACCAACAGCCAACCTATCGACGACGGATCTGGCGTGACTGTAGTAGGATACGGTTGCACCGGTTTCGCAAATGTTCAAGTGGTAAAAGGAGAATTGCACTTCAACTACCTGAACCCACAGAGCAAATTGACAGAAACATTGATTGTTTCAGTGACTGGTAAACCAATCAAATAAATTTTTTTATTATAATTTTTATTTTCTTATATTAAAATTTTCGCTTAACGTTTATTTATAGGGGTGTAATATATGAGGATAACAAAACTATTTGCAAGACAAGTTCTTGACTCTAGGGGAAACCCTACGATAGAAGTCGAGGCATACTTTCACCATACAAAAGTTTCTGCCATTGTTCCATCAGGCGCGAGCACGGGCAAATATGAAGCTCTAGAATTAAGGGATGGAAAAAAGGCTTATGGCGGAAAATCTGTCATGAAGGCTGTCGATAACGTCAATAATGTAATCTCGAAGAGGATCGTAGGTATGGAGATCTTGGATCAGAAAGCTATAGATCATGCATTGATACAATTGGATGGTACCCCTAACAAATCAAAATTAGGCGCTAACGCGATACTCGGCGTGAGCATGGCTGTATGCAGGCTTGCCGCAAAAATAAAGCAAAAAAATCTTTACTATTACATCTCAGAACTTGCCGGTGTGCATGATAAAAATCTTACTATACCAATCCCATTCTCGAACATCATCAATGGCGGAAAGCACGCTGGCTCGACGTTGAAGATACAGGAGTTCATGATTACGCCCGTCTATGCGCGAACATTCGCCGAAGCAGCTCAGATAGCTTCAGAGGTCTATCATACATTAAAGAAAATTATTGAGGATAAATATGGCAAGAGCGCAACAAATGTTGGCGACGAGGGCGGATTCGCACCGCAGATATCGACACCAGAGCAGGCTCTTGATATACTTGTTGAAGCAATAAAGAAATCCGGATATTCTGGAAAGGTAAAGATAGCAATAGATGCTGCAGCCTCAGAATTCTATAAAGAGGGTATGTACGAGATGGACAGAAGATACACTCCGGACGAACTAATAGACTATTATATGAGCTTAATCAAAAAATATCCTATAGTAACTTTGGAGGACCCATTTGATCAGGACGATTTTGATAGCTTCATGAAATTGACAGAGATGGCAAAAAAATACAAAGTAAAAATCATAGGAGACGATCTGTTAGTCACAAATCCTGAAAGGATACAGATAGCTATCGATAAAAAATTGTGCAACGGATTACTCCTTAAGGTGAATCAGATAGGAACTATCACTGAGGCACTAAGTGCTGCAAAACTTGCAAGAGAGGCTGGCTGGATTGTCATGGTCAGTCATAGGAGCGGTGAAACCGAGGATACATTCATTGCAGACTTAGCCGTAGGGCTTGGTTGTGGTCATATAAAATTGGGAGCTCCATGTAGGACGGATAGGGTCGCAAAGTATAATCAGCTTCTAAGAATTGAAGAAAGTAAGATAAAATATGCTAAGTGGTAAATCTTAGAAGATAATAGACAGTCGAGAATTATTTTATAGTATTTTTTTCTACTTGAAGACATATCCGCTTGGGACGAAGACTATTCCTCTTGTTGAGACTGTAAATCCTTTTTTCTGGTCTTCCTCAATATCATACCCTATCTGAGTATTCTTTGGGATCTGTACATGTTTTTCTATGACTGCGTTCTTTATTCTGCATCCCTCTCCTATGTCGACATTGTCGAGTATTACTGAGTCCATGACTTTTGCATAGCTGTGGATTCTTACATGTGAAAATATTACCGATCTTAGTATTGTTGCGCCACTGATTATTGTTCCTATACCTATAATTGAATCTAGCGCCTCTCCTTTTCTTTCTTTTATATCCTCCAAATCTTCTTCTGTGTTTATGCTTCCACTAAATACTATTTTAGTAGGTGGCTTTCGTATCGCCCACTCGCTGTAAAGATTCA
>CAZFVG010000153.1:0-2382 GCA_964522135.1 uncultured Methanosarcinales archaeon
TCAGAAAAGAACTCATGACTAAGGTAAAATCTAATCCTACAGAATGGAACGCGAAAGACTCGTCTGAAATGGAAGATAAGAAAATATCGATAACAAACGATAGAGCGTCACTATCAAAAGAAAGATATCTCCAATTAGATAGCATACCAAGCGAAGACGTTATAGCCGTACCTAAACACAAAGAGATATACCGCGATACAGAGTCAGTGAGCAGAGGATACTCAGACAATGATATCAGGATAATATACGAACAGGCAGTCTATGAGATGTTCGATAACAAATATGAGGATGCGGCAAGGCTATTCAAGAAGATAATCGAAGTCCAGCCGAATAACAAGGCTGCAATGATAAGGCTCAGCGAATGCATAGAGAAAAACCCTGAAATAGCCAGAACTGAAGATGTAGCAAGTGAAGAAACTATTAAAAAAATCCCTAAAGAGGAAAAATTTCAGGAGAAAGAGAACAGAAGAAAAAGAGAGTATGACATTGAAGAGTTCAAGGATAACATCCACATGCATCTAGAGAGCATGACAAGAAAGATAGAGAAGATAAACAGGAATAAATTCAAACATAAATATAGCGAGGACGAAATCCAGGAGATGTATGAACACGCACTTGAGACCATGTATAAGAACGATTATTCAGAAGCCACAAAAATATTTGAGAAGATATTAGAGATAAGACCTGAAAATAAGGCTGCAAAGATAAGACTGCAGGAATGCATGGAGGCTTCAGGAAATGCTTGAGACAGGATACCCGACGCAGTTCGAGGAAACAAAAAAAAGCAAGAATATAGAGACATATCTAGATAAATACAAGCTTAAGATAAATGATATTCTAGTGGAGATAAACATAGTTCTATACGAGGATGAGCCTACCCCGAGATATATCGTATCACTCACAAACATAAGCGACGCTACGAAACTCGTACTTGAGAAGATCAGGCAGGAGTTCATATCGCGGGTGGATACCAAGCAGATGGAAAATGCTGACAACACAAATGCCACAAAAGATAAATTCCAAGAAGAGATAGCAAAACTCATAAGGAAATATTTTCCGTCGGCAAACGCTGAGACGGCAAGCATGCTTGTAAATTATATAATCCAGGAGAACCTAGGCCTTGGAAAGATAGAGATACTACTGCGCGACGTATTCCTTGAAGAGGTAGTCATAAACAATCATACTGAACCGGTTTGGGTATATCATAAGAAACACGGCTGGCTCATGACAAATATCAAGCTCGTCACAGAGGCGAAGATAAGACACTACGCCACTATGATCGGAAGGGAAGTCGGAAAAGAGATAACGACCCTCAATCCATTGATGGATGCTCACCTAAAGACAGGAGACAGGGTGAATTCTACATTATATCCTATATCAAGCAAGGGTAACACTATAACCATCAGGAAGTTCTCGGCAGATCCTTGGACAATAACAAAGTTCATCAAGGACAATACCATATCTCTTGATGCTGCTGCGTTCATATGGTTATGTGTGCAGAATGAGTTGTCCGTACTTATCTCAGGAGGAACTGGTTCAGGTAAAACAAGCATGCTGAATGTTATATCAAATTTCTTCCCGCCAAATCAGAGGATAATAAGTATTGAAGACACTCGAGAATTGACCCTCCCAAGCAATCTTCATTGGGTAGCTATGGAGACTAGACTTCCGAATCCGGAGGGCAAAGGAGAGATAACGATGCTTGATCTATTAGTCAACAGTCTCAGGATGAGACCAGACAGAATACTTGTCGGAGAAATAAGAAGACAGAAAGAGGCCCAGGTAGTGCTTGAAGCAATGCATACAGGTCACTCTGTATACGCAACGATACACGCGAATAATGCGGATGAAGTTATAGTCAGACTTACTAATCCGCCAATAGATATCCCAAAACCTATGATATCGTCATTGTCGCTGATACTTGCTCAGTCTAGGAATAGGAGAACAGGAAAAAGGAGAACACTACAGATAGCAGAGATAACGCCAGCTGGTGACGCAAGGGTATTGATGCAGCTTAATGTAGCTGATGATTCGCTTGAAAAAATAAATAATTCTACGACGGTACTTGAGAGGCTGAAACTTTACACAGGATTAAGCGAAGAGGATATATCAAAGGATTTGAACGAGAAGACAAGGATACTTAAGTGGATGGTAGACAATAATGTAGAGAATGTGGATAAGATAGGAGCTGTAATGTCAAAGTATTATCTCGGCAACCTGAAGATATGATGGTTTCAATAGCGAACAGATTATTCGCATCAATCGCAAAACTGCTTTAAGATTTTAAATATATCGAGGTGTTTATGGGTCTAGCGCAGAGTCTGGCAATGAAGATGCCTGAACTGAAGGATAAATTGAGAAGTTCGGGCGTGCATAAGAAGC
>CAZFVG010000154.1:0-2374 GCA_964522135.1 uncultured Methanosarcinales archaeon
AATGCATCAAAAAGTCCGCAGGATAACGCAGTATCTCTGAACGGGATATTGACTGGATTAACAGGTGTTAAAGAACAGAAGAATGAAGACAATAGTGCACAATCAGGAATTTATCCTAACCCATTCAATAACAACACAATCATACAGTATTCCGCGAAAGAAAGCGAACATGTGAAAATGGATGTTTTTGATGTTGCTGGAAGATTAATAAATACAGTGTTTGATGGCCAATTAAATCAGGGAGTTCATAAATTCTCTTGGAATACTGATGTGTCATCAGGAATTTATTTCTTATGTGTAAAGAGGGGCGGGACATTAGATGTATATAAGATGGTTAAAGTAAAATAGATACAGGTAGAATAAAATGTTCCGAAAAACAACAAAATTATTGGTTAATTCCATTGCAGCGGCATTCCTATTATATAATATAGGATTCGGGCAGGATTCTATTCTCAGACAAAACTCTAAACAGAATGATATTTTTCTGAGTGAGAAGCATTTTTCTGTAAATACTGCGCCCTTCGTATTAGGACTTGAGAATAACTTTGGATTATTTGAAGAGAATGAATTACCAAACATTGTAGGATTCGGTGCTGTCCAATCAAGCGGTAATAGCATATACGGAATCAAGAATGGACTTCTTAATCATGGCTATGGAGCAACAATCGATACCAGAGCATTATCTGGATTGATAGGTCTATTCGACCCCAAAAAAATTGATTTCCAATCAGGAATGAGAATCGATAATAATAAGAGCGAGGATAACGTTTCTTCTTATAACATAATCGGCATGGACACTCTCAACACAAACACCAAGATACTGAAAAATACTCAGAAGAAAGATATATATTTATCACTGAAGGTTTATGGCGTAGAATTAGGATATGAAATTAATAAGATGTCGGACACTACTGATGTCCGCTCTATCGTTCAGTTTATCGGGAATACTTCAATAACTGATCAGCAGATTGCAGTACAGTGGTCGACAGAAAAATACTATGCAGAGATGTTTGGAATGTTAGGATATTCTTATGTATTAAACAATGTTGGCATACCAGGTTCTAATTCAGAATCAGACGCTTATATAATAAATCTAACTACTCCTGATATGTCTGTCAGTAAGAATAATTCTATTAAAGTCAACGCATATTTTTATGGATACTTACATGAAACGAAGGATTTGAAAGCGAAAGTAAGAGACAGGCAAATTTTAGGCTCGGTGGGAATTAATCCTTCTATAACATACAGTGGAAGAAATCTCTCCTTAAAGAATATGACATTTGCACTGAGTAGCGATATGCTAGAGAGTCTCGATGACTATATTTTCGATAAATCAGTTGCTGATGCAGTAAGCTATGTGCCTAAGTCTGATGATATATCTTATATCACAGGGTTATATTCTTCATCTGATCCCGTGTCATGTTCTCCCGTAAATTTCAAGATATCTTATTCCGGAAAATCTCCCGAGTATTCTGTAGGAGTCGATGCCAGAAGAGCGATTAATTGGCCTATGATACTGTACTACACGAATAATTACGGAGGGATGTTTGACAACTCTGAGCCCAAAGAGATGTTTATGATTGGAATAATGGATAAAAATCTATTCGGCGGCATACGCATAGCCGATAGTAATAAAGAGATATTTCTTGGTTATAGATTCTAAGAATGATTCTGTCTTTATAATACGACGACGGTAATAATTTTACATCTCTAATTTCTTATCAATGTTTCTTGCTATAGGCTTTAGATTATCCATGCTCTTGACAAGATTATTTTTCACAAGATCAACAAGCTCTTCCATATTATCTACTGCAAGTATATAATAACTTTTCTGGTTCACGACGATGCCTGATTCCATAAGCCTATTCAAGTGGTGAAT
The DNA here is from genome assembly GCA_964522135.1 of uncultured Methanosarcinales archaeon. Taxonomy (GTDB): domain Archaea; phylum Nanobdellota; class Nanobdellia; order Woesearchaeales; family UBA9642; genus UBA9642. The sequence goes on from CAZFVG010000154.1 coordinate 1,880, forward strand.
GACTGTTCCGCGCGTTAGATTGCTCTTCTCAGCTATCTCATCACTTGTAAGCCTCTGATTCGTCTTCAAAGATTTCAAAAGAATTATGAATATCCTAAAACAACTCTTATCCTTATCGCGCTCGCTGAATAATCCAAGGGATTCTCCAAGATATCTCAATTCTTCATTGATACTGTCCTGTTCAGGCTTATTTATCCGAATTATCGTTATGCGAGTGAACCTCATAATAATACTAACATTACGCTCTTTATATATTTTGCTGGGTTTTATATATCAAAACTTCCTCAAAGTGCACCGATAATAGAGAAAATTTATAAACAAAATACCTTACAAAGATATATTCATGTAGGTGGGTGTTTAATGAATAAGAGGTTATACAACATATTATTCTTAGTAGCATTGTTCCTAGTTGCTGCTGCAACTGTAAAAGCAGATGCATACAACACTAGCGATAACACTGCACCAAACATAACCATTACTCTTCCGGTTGCTAAC
>CAZFVG010000155.1:0-2371 GCA_964522135.1 uncultured Methanosarcinales archaeon
GTTCCGCATTTTTCTGCAATCCGACAACCTGTTTTATGTATTCGTTGAGATCGATTACTATCTGGTCGACTTCCTCATCGTCCAGGCCGTGGCCCGTGAATCCTTCTTCAAGCGTCTCAAATGTGGAAGCACCGCATCCGACACAATGTACTCCATAGTCCATTATCAGAGGTACGAGCTCGGGATGTTCTTCTACAATCTCAGCGATAAGCATATCTTTCTTGATGGGTTTTTCAGAAACCTTAAAGATCGCTTCTGAATTTTCGACTGGGGCTTGCGTTGATTCAGGATTATCTAGATTGAATGCCTCGACTCCTTCAAGTTCATCATCGAATTTCAGGTTGTAATCCGCCTGTTTTTCCGTTGGTTTTTCGTCGGTCATGATATAAGTGTTATTTTCATGGTTATATATTTTATGGATTTGGTATACAATTTATACCTTGTTTAGTATTTTACTTTACTTGTCAGAAATTAACATTATACTATCTTGTGTGAGAATGGTTGACTAACTTTCTTTTGTGATGATAATGTTTATGTATATTCAATGATTCTTTATAGCTCTCTTCTTGTATGTATATGAGAACGATAAATCCTAGAAGCGTCATGAACCCTACGAATATGAATGTATATACGAATCCCATATATTCTGCCATAAGGGCTCCAATGAATGCAGCGACACCAGTCCCTATCCCGAGTGTTGACGAGTATAGGCTCCACTCGAATCCTTCATGGTGTTTATCAAGATTCGTGCTCCATAGGCTTAGCCATGGTGGCGCGGCTATGCCGCTGCTTATACCATATATAGCTTGGGCTATGTATATAACTATTATGTTCCTTGCTAATATGTAAAGTATTGGTACGGCTATTATGAGCGCCGTTCCTATCAGAAGCCATTTTCTCTTATTTCTATGGCTATCAACATATTTTGCGAACGGCAGCTGGACGAGTGCTTTTACGATGAAAAATATCGCTCCCGCAATTCCTGCTGTGAGTATGCTTCCGCCTACAATTTTATCATTTATGAATATTGCAAGAATGGGCTGTATAAGGCCAAAACCAGTCAGTATAAATATATCAGAGAACAATAATAGCCATAGGGTCTTATTCATTATGTATTACTTGGTCATTTTATTTTTAAATATATCGAATCCGAGTTTCCATAACTTGGCCTCTTTCATTAGTAGTTGTACTATGAATTTACTCGGAAAATCCCTATCGTTTTCTGATAGGACCTTGCTGTTTGTTTTTTTCTCGAATATCTCTATGAGTTCATCAGCTTGTTTTTCAGTCATGTTGTTCATCAACTCGCGCATCTTGAGGCTTATCCATAAATCTTTTCCAAGTTTTGAATTGAATTTTTTCACATAAGAATCCTTGTCTTCAGAAATATACATCCCTGCAAGCAGTCCGTATATTATACCTCCATAAGTCGTAGCTTTCACCTGGGTCGCGGCGTCTCCGATAAGAAATATATCTTCGTTTCCTTTTCTTAATTTTTGTTTAGGGTTATATACTGGTATTATACCTGACTGATCTTCAAGGATTTTTGACATCCCTAGTATCTTCTTGTAATCGTTCAGAAGTTTTTGGTTCTTGACTCCTATGACTCCGACCCGTGCCACTTTTCCGTCTTCTGGCACTATCCATGAAAATTCTCCGAGATTCAATCTTATTTCTGTGACTCCTGGTTCAAGGTTCGGGAATTTGCATCTTGCCTGCCATCCCCATATGAATCTCCTATCTCCATATATCCCTGCGCTTTTTGCTAGAGGACTTTTAGGTCCATCTGCTCCGACTATCATAGACGTATCGTATCTAGATTTATTAGTCTTGATTGTATACGTGTCGTTGTTTTTTTTGTAGCCAAGAAATTTTTCGCCTAGATGAACGTTAGCTCCAGAGTCTACGGCCTTTTCAAAGATGTGATTATCGAACATCGCTCTATCAAGGACCATGTTGACCTTCTTCAGGTCAATATATATTGCCCTTCCGTTAGGCGAGACTATCTTGAATCTCTCTATCTTGCTGATGACGAGTTCTTTTGGAATATTTATTATGCTTTTCACGCTGTCTGTGAGTATCCCTGTGCATGCTACGGGCTTCCCGACAGTCTTATGTTCCTCAAAAAGATGCACGTCGTTATATTTTGCGGCGAGGCTACTGTAGAACGATCCTGCTGGTCCCGCGCCTATGACACTGATCATTCAAATCTCCCTACGACGACGTATCGTGCAATCTTCTTTGATTTGTTGTTGATGTATTTTATGAACATGTGACGTTTATCATCACTAAGGATGAGGCTGTTGAATTTTTGGTTGATTATGATATTTTCTCCTTTCATGTTCGAAAATACTGTCTGTCCACCGAAGGC
>CAZFVG010000156.1:0-2341 GCA_964522135.1 uncultured Methanosarcinales archaeon
TCTGTTATGCTTCCGTCCCTATTGGTGAGACCTTCGTCTTTAAGGTGTTCGAATTTTTCATTCACCTTCTTCTGCAACTCCCTTTTGAATTCTGGTATATTTATATTTTTCTCGATATAATTAGGACTGTAGCCTGATAGCTCGCGGATTATTGTCTCTCCGTAAAGTTTCTTTGCCAGTTTGAAATCTTTGATGAGGTTCTGGAATATCATATCAGGTGTAAGGCTCCCTATCCCGTGGGTTATGCTTTCAGAAATCAATCTTCCATCGCTTATCTGCTCTTTATCGTCCTCAAGAATTGAATGCATCAACTTATCTTCATCAGTCTGCTTCTTAAGTTTTCCTCTTTTCTCGTCGACGTCTTCGAGTTTTGGTATTATCCTTTCAGAATCCGGGTCATCCTGCACCGTCTCGAGGCTAGGTATAACCACTCCTACTGTTCTTGAATTTGTTGAATTCGTCTTCAAGATATTTTTCAGGGCTCTCAAGGTATTTTATAGATGGCTTGAGTTTTATCCTATGAGAGATTACAGACAGCATTACCTCTTTTATATGTTCATTCGTCACAGTCCTCTCTTTTGATAGATATGCCATTGCCTGTGCCCTTTCATATATCCCAAGGCTTGCCCTTACAGATGGCTTCTTGTCGATGTTCTTATCCTCTCGAAGGTTTCTTACAAACGTCAATGTATCATCAAGGAGTTTTTCAGGGAATACCACTTCTGTAAGTCTCTTTCCTTTTGTTAGAACTATCCTTCTCTCAATCTCAAGAGACTCAGGATAAGTCATGTATATCATATCGAACCTGTCAAGGAATACGTCGCTTAAAGGCTCGGTGCTCGTGTCTTCAGGGTTAATGGTCCCTATGAATACGAATTCTGCAGGGAAGTCCACGCTATAACTACCTATCGTCACATGCTTTTCTTCAAGAACCTGAAGAAGTGCGTTCTGAAGTTTTTCCGAGCATCTATTTATCTCATCAAAGAATAGTATCCCGTTATTTGCCTTGAATATTTTTCCGGGAGTGAATGCTTCAGGGCTTAATGGACCGAACTTCAACGCCTTTATTGGATCTATATCTCCAAGAAGGTCTTCGGCTGTAAGATCAGGAGACCCTTGTATTCTGACAAATCTATCTGTGCCATTAATCATTCTTGTCTTTATCTCTAATTTGGAATTGAGGCATGCAGGGCATATTGGATGATCAGGAAGGCAGTTATAATCGCAGCAGTTAACCTTTATCGCTGGAAGAATTTTCGCAACATTCTTTGCAAGAGTGGTCTTTCCGATTCCCGGATTTCCTATCAATACTACGTGTCTATCCATAAGAAGGGCAGATTTCAGGTCTTTTTTTGCCTGATCCTGTCCGAGTATATCGTCAAATTTCTCATCTACAATCTTTTTCCTTAAATCCTCATTAAACAGCGTTCCTCTCATTTAATCACCGGGCGAAATAAAACCATCCTTGTTTATAAGTTTTATTGATGGTTGTAATCAAGTCTATATTTATCATATTATTGTTATCAAGAAAATAACGGCACCGCTTATAAGAGGTATTAGTAAATTATCATCAAGATTCTCTTTGTATAAGACTATATCCATTGATTCGACTATCATGGCGATTATCGAAGCTATCAATGCGTATGTCCAACTTACGAAAATGCTTGCTGTCAACGTCCCTATGATTATGCCTGCAACCGTTCCCTCGACAAGTTTCTTGTTGTTCCATACATGCTTTATCTTTCCATAATGCTTCGATATCAATGATGCTGCGCTATCGCCAAATGTCCATATCATCATTGATGCTAGAACTATATTCTTATCGAATAATAGCATTATTAGTAGTACCCCTAAGAACAAGTATATGACGCTCCTGCCTGGCATGCTTTCGATATGCTCTTTCCTATCGAATATATACAGCATCTTTTTTATTATAGGTATCTGCTTATGGTTCAATGACAGAAATATCCCGAGCAATATTATAACAGCTACCATCCAAGTCTGCAAAAATCCGAGATAGATGAGTATAGAAAGAACGAGCCCTAATATTATGTGAAAAACCTTTCTGCGTATCTCGAACTTATCTATTCTTAAAGATTCATTATTGATTTTTTTATTGCTCTTTGCCATATCTCCAATCATATACATCACCTAATTTCATAAATAGATATCCGATGCCGTAACCTATTATCGCGCCCCAAACGACATCGCTAAAATAATGCACTCCAAGATATATCCTGCTCAATCCGACAAGTATAGCGACTGTCCAGAAAACTGGTTTCCATCTTGGAAAATTCTTGACCATAATAGGTATTATAGAAAAAAACATCATAGCATGTCC
>CAZFVG010000157.1:0-2341 GCA_964522135.1 uncultured Methanosarcinales archaeon
AGCCAATGCTTAGATAGATATTTTCTGATGTGAAAACGACTAAGACGTGGCCAGATAAAGAATCAGAATATGGAGATTATTATTTTATATGCAGAAATTCTAAATAACACTATATCTTGAAGAATAAGTTCTTTATTATTGGTACGAATACAAGGATTATTAGTATTACTATGACTGCTATTGTGATTGCAGACCATATCTTTACTCCTTTCTTTCCTGCAACGTCTGTCGCTGCTGTGTAGAGCATTCTTCCGCCGTCAACTGGTCCGAGTGGCAAAAGGTTTGCAAGGCCGATTCCAAGGCTTAATGTGAATATCCATTGAAGGAGTGCCCATTCTGAGAAGCTTGTGGCGAATGGATTGGAAAGCAGTGTCAATAAGCCAAATATGAATTTAGATATTCCACTATCGGATTTTAATTTGTACGAATTGCTTATTCCGTTGACGCCAAGATATGCGACATCATGATTGTCCGGGCTCGATGTCGTTACTATGCTTATGTTCGTCTCGTTGTTTCCGAAAGTTATCGTTTGATTAGGAAGCATATGTGATAATTGCGTCACAACATTATCAGAATCTGTTATTGGCTTTCCATTCATGCTCGTGTATACTACGCCAGTCTTCAGGCCATATTGTTGCGCCGGAAATCCCTTCATAGTATCGCCGAACATTATACCTGATGGAGTCGTCATTGAGAATAACGCAGAATTTACTATTAATATCAGGAGCATTATCACGATAGCGAGAAGGCCGTTGAAGAATGGCCCTGCAGCAAATATCGATTGTTTTATGACAGAGCTCTTTTTTACGACCTGACTTTCATCAGGCTCAACAAATGCGAGAGGTATAGGACCGAACAATCCTACACCTGTACTCTTTATTCTTATTCCATTTGCTTTAGCGACTATGCCATGACCGAACTCGTGGAATGATACCACAAAGAATAATGCGATTATTCCATACCAAAACGGGACAAATATCGGACTTCCAGGTATCTGAACTCCTGGTATTACAAGCGATACTGTGGGTGGAGCGTTAGGGATGAACACGAGATTGTATAGTCCTTTGATGAAAAATCCACATATAACTATCATGCCTACGAATCCTACACCAATCGCGCTGTAGCCAATTATCTTTATGAACTCTTTATATTTTTCAGCTACCTTATCAATAAGGCTCATGCCCCATTTTGTCTTGTACAGAAGTATGAATCCGCCCTCTACCTGAAATTTTTTCCTGTTGATGAACACTACAATCGCTAAAATTACGTAGAACAAAACTATAAATTTCCAGGATGATAAGAACGTAAGCGCTGATTGCATTAATGCCATGATATTGATAAAAGAAAATTACATATATATAAATTTACTTCTTCCTTACTGGACGCAGCGCTCTGCTGTTGCATTTTCTGCAAGTTATCTCCCTTGCGAGAACCTTCATATTGTCAGCTCTCATCTTAGTCTTGCATCTCCTACATACGAATACTCCTTTGTAAATCCTTAACTGCGCTTCTGGAAATTTAACCATTTTATTACCTCGAATAGTATTATTATTTTATTCAGCTTTTACCTGCTTCATTATCCTGTCATTGAGTATTATCCAATATAATACGTTGCTGCCCTCTTTGATGTCATTCTTCAATTCATCTGGAATTTTTAAGTCAAACGTCTCGAATGTCTCTGTTTCCATGACATTTGCATTGTCTCCTGAGATGTTTAGGACTTGAGCTGTCTTTTTTTCGATTATTGGAACGTCTATGTTGTCGTGGCCTGGCATGACGAGTTCACGTTTCTTGCCGTCAATCATCCCTACTGCGACTATCCTCACTTTTGCATGACCGTGCTTTCCTGGTCTTGATGTCTGTGTGTCAGCAACTATGCTTGCAACACCATCGATTATAACATAATTTCCTTTTTGTAAAGTCCCTACGGACTTTGGTACTGTATCGCCCATAAAATCACCTAATCACTAATTATCTTATTGTAGAATAGGAGTTATGGGGGCTTTATAAATATTTCTGTGAATCATGCAGAGATTTTGTGTCTAGTTCTGAAATAATTTAGAATCCTAAAAGCCTCTTTAGCGAGTACTTCTTCTTTCGAAGCCAGTTATTTAGTTCTGATTCTTCCATCCCGAACTTTCTTTCATCGTTCTTGAATGCTGTTGTATGAGCTTGATGCCTTCCGTTTTTGATATTGAATGTGTGTTTTTTATGGAGCATTTCGTGGTATATGACATAATCAAGGTATTTCTGGTCGTTTACAGGAATGTTCCTGAAAATTCTGCTCATGTGGATTGTGTCGGTTCCGTACTCGTAGCTGCCTAACTTGTGGAAACTCTCG
>CAZFVG010000158.1:0-2277 GCA_964522135.1 uncultured Methanosarcinales archaeon
GATAAATTCGCTGATTGAAAAATTATTCATCGAAAAAAGGGTGAATGTATATAAGTACGAGTATGACAGCCACAAATCTTTCGACCAACAATTCGATTCAGAAACGGACAGGTTCCTAAAGAAAATAAAGTCTAATATAGTCGACAATAATAAGATACTCGTCATCGATGACGGCGCAATCCTATTGAAAAAGGTAGGGGAATATTTTGAAGACAAAAATATCTGCGGTGTAGAACAAACATCGTCAGGATACAACATCTTAAAAGATCAGAACACAAATTTTCCGATAATAAACGTAGCAAGATCAGAAGCTAAACTAAGACATGAATCACCATTTATAGGAGAATTAGCCATAAAAAAATTAGAAGCGTACATAAAAAAGTATAATCCTAAAAATGCGCTCATCATAGGCGCAGGCCCAATAGGGCTTAATATCTACCGGCAGCTTACAATTAAAAATAAAGAGATATACGACATAGCTCGCGGACAAGAAGATTTAGGTTCACTTCTGACGAGAAACCAATTAATTATAGGCTGCACAGGAACAACGAGCGTCCCAAAGGAACTTCATAAAAATATCTGCAGAGGAACAGTGCTTGTAAGCGTATCATCCTCTGATAGAGAATTCGACTCAGTCTATCTCAGAAAGAAAACCGAAAAAAATAATGACGCACATCTTGACATGAACATAGATGGAGTGCATCTAGTAAATTCGGGGTTTCCTATAACGTTCGATGGGGGATTACACGGCTCTCCTCCAGAAAAGATCCAATTGACACAATCTCTGATGCTTGCAGGTTGCTATGCAGCCATAAACGAACAAAGGCACGGATTACAGGAGTTGGATATACACGTCCAAGATTCAATCGTCACAAAATATTCGAGCCTAGGAGGTAAAAAATGAAAGAATATCATGAGTTGTTAAAGCTAGTATATGATAATGGAATAAGAACACCAACACGAACAGGCATCGATCAGTTTACAGTGCTCGGGTTAAAGATAGAACACGATATGGCTAATGGATTCCCGCTCATAACTAGCAGGAAAATGGATTTTGGAAAGGTATCATCTGAATTAGAGTTTTTCATAAAAGGATACACAGACAAAAGATGGCTATCTGAAAGAGGAAATCATATATGGGATCATTGGGCTAATCCACAAAAGGCATCATATGGCACTGATGATGAATCGAAAAGAAAGATGATGCAAGAAAGAGATTTAGGGCCAGTCTATGGGTTTCAATGGAGGCACTTTGGAGCAAAATATAATGGATATGATGCAGATTATATTGGGAAAGGCATAGATCAACTGAAAGAAATAATTGATGAAATAAAGATAAACAAATATAGCAAGCGACTTGTTGTAAATGCATGGAATCCTCAAGATATATACCCTCAGGATAAAAGCGAGATGGCGCTCCCCCCTTGCGGATATTCCTTTGAACTACATGTGCTGAAAGATAAATTAAATCTAATTTGGCATCAGAGAGCGTTAGACATGGTCATAGCCTACCCGCACAACCTTGCAAGCAATGCATTATTGCTTCACCTTTTGTCGAAAGAGACAGGTCTTAAAGAGGGAAAGGTAATCGGGATGATATCGAACGCACACATATACGAGAATAATATGACAGATGCAAAGGAAATACTATCGAGAGATCCTGAGAGATACAAGTTGCCGCATATCTCCACAAACAATTTCAAATCCGTATTTGAATGGAAATATACGGACACAAAAATATGTGATTATAAATCTCATCCGAAAATACATCTGAAGGTTGCAGTGTGAAAATAGTTATGACCCTGATTAATAAGAAAAAGTTATAAACTAAAATCATATAATATCAGCTTGAAAAGGGATAATACGCTAAAAAATACATTTGACGGATATTACAAGAATATGGATTCATTCCTGCAGATCTTTGAAAAGAAATGGAAGCCATGGCTTGTAAAGAGAATGCCCAAGTATATACAAGGGTATCATCTCACCCTAAGTACGATAATATGGTCCATACTCATCGTCGTTTTCAGCTATTTTTCGAGTTGGAACATACACTGGCTGTGGCTTGTCTCCCTTATGATTTTTCTACAATACATAACTGACAGCATAGACGGCCTTCTAGGTATAACAAGAAAGGATGGACTTGCAAAGTGGGGATATTATATGGACCATTTTCTGGATTATGTGTTCATATGCAGCATAATATTCGGTTATTTCTTCATCGTAACCCTCCATTACAGGTATATGTTATTATTAATACTTGCTATATTCGGCGCG
>CAZFVG010000159.1:0-2227 GCA_964522135.1 uncultured Methanosarcinales archaeon
CTAACTCTACCTCGATAAAAAAAACTATTACTGCATGGAGATTGTATAAGACAGACAACTATTTATAAATATTATTCCTCAGCACCACAACCCTCACACGAAATATTTATAAATACCCCAAAATTCCTCATACTAATATAAAATAAGTATAATTCATGAGGTTTCAAAGATGAGCAATATTTTAGCATTCGGAAAGTGGGATTGTTCCCAGATTAAAGTAGAGGACCCGGGAGTCGCTCCATACATAAATACTAATCCAATGATTGTAAGCAAGACTGGAGCGCGCTACGCGGGCAACAGGTTCTACAAGAGCAAGATATTCATCGTAGAGAGATTAATCAATAAATTAATGGTTCCAGGACACAGAGCAAAAAAACACAAGATAACATCAAGACAGGCGACAGGCAAGGGAATGACGAACTACAAGGTCGTAGAAGACGCTTTCAATATCATAGAGAAAAAACTTAACAAGAACCCGGTCGAAGTGTTCGTCAAGGCGCTTGAAAATGCAGCACCAAGAGAGGAAGTAGTAGCTGTAGAGTACGGAGGAGCAAGGTATCCAAAGGCACTCGAAAGCGCGCCACAGAGAAGGGTCGACATTACATTAAGGCAGATGACGCAAGGATCATTCGCAAAATCATTCAACGCAAAAAAAGACGCCTCGCAGGCGCTTGCTGAAGAGATAATGAACGCATACCTATTGCAAGCGACAAGTTCAGCTATCTCAAAGAAGCTCGAACTTGAGAGACAATCAGACGCTGCAAGATAAACCTTCTTTTCTTTAATTTTATTTATAGAATTTCCTGTTTTCTAATTTGTTCCGATAAGATTTAAAAAATCTTAAAATCTATTTACGTGGCTCGGGTTGATAAAATCATATTTTTTAGCCATATTACTCTTTTCTCCCTTCGGGATATAAATTCCTCTTTTAATCTCTGAATGGGTTATATTATTCAAACGCAATAACTCGGATATGGCCATCCTGAAAACGGGGTCATTTTCAGTTGCCTCAAGGCTCATGCCTGAACTAGACGCTATTACTCTTCCACGACTGGCTATGACTCCTTCTAAAAATCCGGAAGCAACAATATCGTCTTTCCAATTCAGATCGGGCAAATCTCTTTGAATTCGGGTATATATCGATGAAAACCCTAAATCGTAGGATAGCCATGACGTAACAGCTGTTGAATGTATTTTGATCGTCGGAGTAAAATATTCTGAAATCTTTTCAGGAAGGCTTGATCCCGGGAATGTACCCCGTCTCACTATTGTCTTAGTTTCGCTTATATAATTAAAAATATCCTTCACTGTAGGCAGAATAAATGAAGAATAAAATTTCTCATCCGTTTGCCTTCCTTCAAAGGTAACTCTATCAGGATTCGTTGCATCGCTTTGAACATTAAAAGTTCCATCCACACATATAACACCGAGCAATTGGGCAACTTTTTTATCTATGGTTAAGGGAAGGGTAATATTATTTTTCCAATCTCTTGTTCCAGGGACAAATTTTGGCCAAATTTTTCTTGCCTCATTTAAGTTTCCGTAGTAATTACCAGTTTCTTCTCTCAATAATTGCATACAATTTGTACCTATGTTATATTGTTCGTTTAATTCATCCCTTTTCTTAGAATACATTTTTTTCAATATTGATGAAATCATGTTATTACGTTTTTGTGTTTCCCATGGAACTATCACCATAGCCAATTGTATTTGAGAAAAATTATGCCATCCTAAGTCTGAAAAAAGTTTCCCTGCTTCACGTAATTGCAACAAAGGATTATCGATAGATCTAATTCTGCTTAATTCTGGAAGAGAAAAACCCTCCTGGACAAGATAGCTATTAACTTTATTCTGATCCCATTCACGAATTGATTCTAGCGATTTATATTCTATACTCATAGGACATACTTATTCCAATGAATTTATAAATGTTTCGGAAAGGTTGCTACTAGGTAGTTATAACAAGAGACTGTGCCTTTTTTAGGCTTTGTGTCCTTGTTATTCGCAACACTTTCCGCAGAAATCCTGCGAATTGTCTTGGCTTTGAATCTTGGCTCAATTGACGTTTCATTACTTGCTAAGCTTTGCCCACACCGAGCAAAACCAATAATTAGGATGACGTTTATTTTTAAAAATCTTGTCATTCCAAACGGAAAAATTGCGCTCTAGAAAATGAGAAAAACTAATGAAAAAAAATGAAATCCCAGCATTTTTGCTTGACTATTCC
>CAZFVG010000160.1:0-2157 GCA_964522135.1 uncultured Methanosarcinales archaeon
TCCCTACAGTTATTCAGGTTCCTATAATTGATTCATCTTCTAATGGTTCTACAGTCTCATCAGGCCTTGAACCATTGCTCGAGCTGTATTCTCATAAAGTTTTAGGTGATGTTTCTTTTTCATTGTCGATTGGAAGATTGACGATTAATGGAGAGCATCCAATCTATAGGCCTATGCATGCCAAAGCTATCAAACAGGTTTCAGAAATATTGAAACAATTGATTAATGATACGCCTGGCTGCAATTGCGAGCATGTAAACCTTGTCGTAAAGAGATTAGACTCAAACAACAGAAAATTCTGGAGTAAGTTAGGATATGATAATGCTATAATTAAAAACCTTGTTTACGCCTCTTCTTAATTTATATTCTTACCTCTTCTTAATTTTTGTACATTATCATAACATTTATATATAATATTGCTGGGTTTATACATAAAAAGTGGTGTGAATGAAATTTGTGTTTCATGGTGGAGCAAAAGAGGTAGGAAAGAGTTGTATAGAACTATTGACACAGAACTACAGGTATATTCTCGATGCCGGGCTTAAATTCAAAGAGCATGGATTTGAGGCGCCATTTCAAGTTTTTGATCTCCCGAAAATTGATGGATTATTCTTGAGTCACGCGCACCTTGATCATAGTGGAGCTTTGCCGTTATTTGAACATTATAACATGATATGCCCCCTCTTTGTCACCGATCAGACAAAGGAGATAGCAAAGATTCTTCTTAGAGATTCTTACAAGATAGCAAGGATTAAACATATGCATCCAGCGTATGAAAAGATAGATTTGAATAAGGTTTATAGTAATTCTCGTGTCGTAGATTTTGACAAGAAATATAATTTCAATAACGTAGAATTCAAGTTCATCAATGCAGGTCATATTCCAGGTAGCGCTATGATACTTATGAAGCTTGAAGGAAAAAAGATTCTATATACTGGGGATTTCAGACTCAAAAGTACCCAGCTTATTAGAGGGGCAGAATCTGACCTTGACGCTAACATAAGTAATGGAGACTTGAAGGATATCGACGTTTTGATATGCGAGACGACTTACGGCGGGAAAAATTTGCCTGAAAGATCCTCCATCGAAGAAGAATTCTTGAATAAGGTAGATGAGGTTCTCAAGAAGGGCTCTGTACTCATACCTGTGTTTGCTCTTGGCAGGGCTCAGGATATACTTTTGCTTCTCTCGAAAAAAAAATGGCCTGTACCAATATATTTTGATGGCATGTGTATCACAGTCACAGAAGCTATACTAAATCATAATCCTTCATACATATTAAATAGAGAAATGTTAAAGACTACATTCAATCATGTAGAGCTCGTAAAGAAAGAGAAGAAAAGGGCTGAGATAGTCGGGAGCAAGGGTATATTCATAACGACGAGCGGAATGATGCAAGGCGGTCCTGTCTTAGGTTATGTAGAACATATGTGGGGAAATCCGAATAATGCAATACTAATGACTGGGTTCCAATGCAAGCGAACTAATGGAAGATTGCTCATGGAAGAGGGATATCTATACCTTAATGGATGGAAGACTTACGTCAAGTGCGAGGTCCATAAATACGATTTCTCAGGCCACAGTGATGACGCGCAGTTGAGGGATTTCATAACAAGGCTCAATCCAAAAAATCTCATATTACAGCACGGCGACCCGGAGAATAGCATGATGGTAAAAGAATGGGCTGAGAAAAACCTTTCGGCGAAAGTGTTTGTACCTGCCGTAGGCGACAGCTTAGAATTCTAAAATTTACAAAATCATACGCTATAAATTTATATTATCATTAAACTATTTGTATTGAGAAATAATTTTTAGAATATCTTTTGTGTCGTTTGCAAATGATATTAGGTCAAGGTCGACCTTTGAGATGGTTCCCTCTTTCAGTGCAGAATTCTTGAGCCAATCGTATAATCCCGACCAATATTTCTTGTCTACAAATATTATTGGGATTTTACTATTTATTCCTGTGACAACTAATGTTATGTATTCAAAGAATTCATTGAGAGTACCATAACCTCCTGGATAGAATATGAGGGCATCGCTTTTTACAGCAAGTAGGAATCTTCTTACAAAGAGGAAATTGAAAGCGGCTTTGTATGTATAAATCTCCGCATCGACATTCTGTTCCTTGCTGAGAAGTTTTTCTCTTATACCGAC
>CAZFVG010000161.1:0-2118 GCA_964522135.1 uncultured Methanosarcinales archaeon
AAATTCTGGCTTTTTGCAATAGTGTCGGCATATAGCACAGTAAGGGCAGTAGCCCCGCCCATATAGACAGGGTTTGTCTGAAATGTTGCGGACTCAGCTTTTAGAAGTTCGAATCGTGTCTGGACTATTGTTCGTCTTTGTGGTATAGGTCCAGTAGAACTACTTTGTCTTGTTCTTTAATATAGATGTAAGATAGTCTGTAATGTGAGATGTACACTTCTCTTGTGCCTTTTCTACTGTACATCATTGGTTTTCCTAGTTCAGGATCTTCGATAATTTTTTTAATTTGTTTCTTGATTTTTTCTTTAAGAGTTTGATCTTTAATTTTCTTTGCGATTTTCTCAAAATTATCCGAAAAATCTACAATTACCATTTTTTCAGTTCATTTAGAAATTTATCTTTAGACATACTTTTAAACTCACCTTTTTCATAACTCTTCCATGCAGCATCAGTACGCTTAGCAAACTCCAAATCTTCTTGAAGATTAGTATCAGCACTAGAAGCCTTCTTCATAATAATATGATTCTCATTCCTAATAATAAGCAATTTCTCACCCTCAATCAAACCTTTACGCATTTCAGCAGGAATAACAACCTGTCCCTTAGAACTCATCCGTGTAATAGCAACATCCATAATAATCACCAATAGTAAGACAAATCTTACCAATATATAAAGTTTACGAAATTACAACCCGCCCATCGGACCAGTCATGACGTGAAGTGTGCAGTGACTATCATTTAGAGTCGATAAGTTTTGTATTACATTCTCCGATAATGCAACACGATTAGAAGATCTGAGTACAGAAAATTATTTCTTTGCTATTTTCCATAATTTTTCGAAGATTATTCTTTGTTCCTTTGCAAATTCTTTATGGTATATTACTATGCCTATTGGCTCTTCTGCTCTTGTGCCAAGTATGGCGACTAAATCCTCGTTCATATATTGATTTAACTTTATGTTCTTGAACCCTTCCATTGTCCTTGTTTCTCTGAATTCTTTTCGATCTTTTTTTACAAGCAGTTCATCAGTCATTTTTGATGGTTCACTAATGATTTTTATTGGTATATTGTTTTTTGCTCTTTCTGATATGAAGTATCTTGAAAAATATGGGACAAGGTTCACCATAGCAGTGTTGTTGCTATATGCGTAGAGAGGTTTCTTTTTTTCTAGGAGTATCTGAAATACTGTCTTGACTCCGTTTTTTCCTTCGAAAATTTCACTTCTTGGTCTATCTAATTCTTTTGTCCTAAGATTTTTTAAGTTGCTTAATATGTTTGTGACATATTTTTTTCTCTCATCAAGAATTTGAGCGAGTTTTTCAGGATCGGCTGCCTCGAAGTTAAGAATATTGTTTAAGGTCATGGATGCAACTATTCCTTCCTCGCGTAATTTTTTTAAGATTTCATATGTTGTCGTCCTAACTATATCTGCTTCCTCCGCTATATTGTTCACTGTTGATGGTCCGAGCTTCAGGAGTGCAATGTATAATCTCGCTTCTTTTTCTGATAAGCCATATTTTTTTAAGTCTTCGATGAAATCCATATCACCTTTATTCTTAACCCCTTATTTAAATATTACTATTTTGTCGTAATATTCCAACAACAAATACTTAAATAGAAGCACTACTATTTAGTGATTATGATTGATAAAAATGTTGTGAAAATAATAGGTATTGGGCACACGCTAGGAAGTTGCAAGATATCTAACCCTGAATTATCCGAACTATTGAAAATTCCAGAATCAAAGATTATAGAGAAGACAGGCATAATAAATAGATATCACTGCGATACATCGAAAGAAAATCTTTATACCATGATGTGTGTCGCATTTAGAAAAGCAACAAAAACCGCCGGGATTGATACACAAAGTATTAATGGACTATACACATCAAGCAATCCTACAGGTGACTTTTTACTCCCTAATCCTGCCCATATAGTCGGTAATCTGCTCGATATATCAAATTATTCTGGAGGACACATAGGCACGGGATGCTCAGGAGGATTGCTTGCGTTACAAGCCGCAAATGCTCAACTGATTATGGATAGAATCAAAGGAACAAATTCCACTTACGCAATAATGGTCGGCGATCAGACATCAAGAATACTATCTCCTCTAAGC
>CAZFVG010000162.1:0-2117 GCA_964522135.1 uncultured Methanosarcinales archaeon
TGCGATACCGGACGGATACTATAACGCTACAGTTTTCTGTAATGGCTCGTCTAGGACAAACGTCTCGCAATATGTATATGTAGATAACACAGCTCCTGTGATAAATCTTGTTGTGCCGAAAAATGCTTCCAATTTCACGGTTAGCTCTGTCTTATTTACATGGAACGTAACCGATATATTCGGCGAGAACATGAATTGCAACCTTACTATAGATAGTGTTGTCGCTGCATCGAACGTCGTATCATTGCATGGAGATAACACTACAAAAAATATCACAGGCATAGTTGATGGCACGCACTTCTGGAACGTTACGTGTCAGGATGATGCAGGTAACCTGAATTCTTCTGTGACGTGGATGCTTGATACCGACACTGGCGGGCCTGCCATAACTTTAAACAATCCAGGAATTGGTGTATTCACAAATCAGAATCCTCTAGATTTAAATTTCACAGCGATAGACGCTCACGCAATCGTGAATTGCTCAGTATATATAGATAACGTCCTCAATAATACATTCTATAACCTAACAAACGGTCAGATAAATAATCTTACACTCACCAACCTAAATCAAGGAATACATAAATGGAACGTTACGTGTTTTGACTCCTTCAATTGGAAATCAAATTCATCAACGATAAATTTCACGGAGGATTATACTGCTCCTGCTATCTACCTTAATATATCGAACGGCATAGTATTCAACGGTACTATACCTCAACTTAATTATACAGTTATAGACAACGTTAACAATGTATCAACGTGTAATATAACGGTGAATAGCGCTGTGGTAGACCCGAACATTGCATCTAAAAATAATACCTATATATCTAGGAATGAATCCTTGCTCAGCGGCTTCAAACTATGGAATGTTACATGCTGGGACAGCGCAGGCAACGTCAATACATCTGTAATGGGAAACTTCAGAGTAATAGGAGGCCCATCGATATTGTTAATCAATCCTCCTGACAACAACATAAGCAACGGATATAATATAACATTCATATACAACGCAACTGATGGTGTACCGATAGCAAACTGCTCTCTGATTATAGATAATATAATAAATCAGAAAAATCTAACAATCACAAGCGCCGCAAATAGCAACTTCTCAATCGCTAACTTATCCGAAGGGCTGCATACATGGAACATCAGCTGCTGGAATACTGATGGATATTTAGGAATATCTGTCACACGTAATATAACATCTGATCGCACTCCTCCAGGAATAATACTTAACTCCCCAGGTCCCGGACAGACAGTAACGGTGACGCCTACCCAATTCAGCATTACACTTGCTGACGCCCTGTCAAAGAATGCGACATGTAACCTCACTGTTGATAGCAACGTGAGTGCTGCGAACAAGAATTTCATCGCGATCAACGGCTCTACAACAATCAAAACCCAGACATTGACGAACGGAATACATTGGTGGAACGTCACATGTATAGATCAAGGAGGAAACATAAACACCTCAATCAACCTGAATTTCACGGTCAACGTGACTTTCTCTGTAAATGTCACAGTAGTTGCAGGAAAACACTCATACCAAGAAGGAGAGCTAGCCCTTGTAAATGTTACGACGCGCAACGAGACGAATAGCCTGATATCTGCAAATATAACATTAGATTATATCTATACAAATAATACGATAACAGATACATCATGGTGGAATACGTCTTGGGCGAATAGGAGGCCGATATTCATCAATGAAAGCCAGGGGCTTGCGAGAACGAATAAAGTCATAGCCGTAAACGTTACAGGAATCAGTATACCAATAGGATCCTCATGCGCTCAAGACCTTCGCGTGATTGCTGACGTTGATTTATTGCCGAGGGCATTCAACGTGATTGCTGGAGATGACGTCACATGGTGCTATATACAATTTAATGGATCAGTATCTGCAAATGCCGCTAACGAAAATAATTATCACGTATATTATAACTATAACGATACACCGATAAATCCTGGATATACTAATTTATTATCAGGTATGCAAGTGTTCTTCGATAACTTTACAGTGGCATCATTGAGCACTAACTGGACAACATCAAATTGGACGAGAGCGAACAACAATCCAACAATGGGCTTTGGAGGAAACGCTCATATAAATGGTGTTG
>CAZFVG010000163.1:0-2102 GCA_964522135.1 uncultured Methanosarcinales archaeon
CTATTATCAATATATATTCCTTAAAGTCTGGCTTCTTTTTCACCATCGTAAATATTCCACCAAGGAGTGCAAGGGAGAACAATATATTCATGCCGAATGCTAGCTGTCCTATTATAGTAGGTATGTCTGCAGAGTTCAATTCTGCAACAGTCGTATATACGTTAGGCCACAGATTCGATAGAGCCGCAGACTTTAAGTTTGCCGAGAGTGCTATAGGCGTGACGACGCTTGATGTGAATGTTCCAAAATTTGTAAATATCGTCACAAAAATTCCTGCTGACACGACTAATACGACAAGTATGATTATGGTATTGATGATGTTAGTGTCTATCAGATTCTTGAAATTCTTGTGTTTTATATATTTCTTTACGATCTCAAAGCCTATATATGCTACTATTGCCATTGTTATGAAATCGAATATATACCACCATCCTGTCCATTGGTAGCTGAATATTCCGCAGAATAATCCTGCAAGGGCAGCATATACTATTCTTTTTATCTTGTCTTTTGATTCGAATGCCTCGAGGAATAGCCATATTATGATTAATGGAAGCATTATATTCCATATATCGTCGTCTGAACCTAGACTTCTTGTCAATAGGAGTGGACTTACTGATACAAGTATAGATGCAAAGAATCCTGCAGCGTCATTCATTATCCTTCTTCCTATGAAGAATGCGGCTATCGCTGCAATGACGGCTATGATCGTAGGCACTAAGAATTGCGCCTGCATAAGATTTACGCTCGGATCAAAGAAGTGGAGTATCTTGTGAAGGTAGACTATAGAATCTATGTGAAGGTTCGTGCTTATCCCACCGAGCCCGATAGGAGCAAGCATGTGATTGTCTATGCAATTGCCGTTCACTATCTCATCGCATACACTGCCCTTCTGCTCGATGTTTCTTGCCATCCTTGCCCATTGGTACGAATCTATATCTCCTAGAAATGTGTAAGTATGATTATTCTCCTGGTATTCGAATCCTGATTTAAAGTATTGTGAAGTTTGCTGGATCTGCTGGTCGAGCATCGCCTTGTTCGCCTGTTGGAATTGGGCGAATTGCTGGTTGACCATCGTCTGCTTCTGTGCAGTCGGAAGATTAGGATACTGTGAAGCTACCTGCTGTGATATGCTGTTCATGTAGTAATTGTTGACAGCGTTTTTCGCCATGTCGTCCGTTGTTGGTAGGTATTGCGGCTGAAGTCTTATGTATATTGTAAGCGCTACAGGGATGAGTATAAGTAGTAATATTACAAGAACGTTTACACTCTTGCTAGAAAAAATCTTTTTTGTCCAAGAGAAGTCGATACTGACCTCGCTGTCTTTATCATCCTTGCTGTGATCATTATCATCTGTCATTAGCTAATACACCCCGAAAATGTAACATGGTGGCTAATTTATAAATTTGATGAAATATGCACCATAGATTGATATGATATAGGTTGCGGAAATTAATTGAAATCAATCCGTGGCGTTGATTACGCGGAACAGGCAGACGTTCTCGCTCTTGTCAACGAGTTCAAGATATCCGCACCTAACTTTGCTGCAGTCTATGTTCAATGTCAATACATGGTCTGGTCCTAGATATCTTATCGATTGCTCTGTCTTGTTGCATTGAGAATAGTCTGTCAGGTTTTCAAGGGTATTGAGCCTTTCAGCAAGCGTCGAATTGACGGATTGGCCAAGCGCCGTCTGTGAGGTGTTTATATCATACTTGAACGAGAAGTATGCATTGAGCTTGATATATATAGGAAGCTTCAATTTCGACCAGTCGTAGACTATTATCATATTATGTATGTCTGTTGAATGGTTGCTGACTAATGATATTGCCTCGTTATCAAGAGGCGTCAATTTCAGGGAATTGGAATAATAATACGTGTATGCAAACATCGCTCCAACTAGCATAGTTGAAATTATGATTGCTATCGCCACAAATTTCGTGAACCTTGCCAAATTTTTTGGCATTGTTATATTTGCATCAAATAATAATATGAGAGTATATAGATAGATTAACAGACACATATTCTCAGGGCCAATTCTGTTCAGGACAGGAACGAAAGACAATGTCCTTGTTATCATTAATACGCTTATTACCAGCGGCACT
>CAZFVG010000164.1:0-2086 GCA_964522135.1 uncultured Methanosarcinales archaeon
TGCAGGCTGATCTATCGATCTTGCCTCTTCTGAAAGGGATCTTGTCGTAACCTTCTTTCTGTAACAGTCTACACATATCATGTTCTCTCCAGAATCGTCTGGTCTCATGTTATGCATTAGGATCTTTCGTCCACAGTTTCTGCACACAATCAATAAGTTTTCATCCATAATAATCACCTTGAATTTGCATCAAATGCGTAAATATACACTTATGTCAGAGTAGGTATTGATGTTATTTATATTTTTTTCTCTATATTAAGCGCCACATCCTGGACATTTTCCAAGGATATCATTAAATGAGGGTTGGTTATTTTTATATCATCGAAATGTATCACGATACGCTCTACGGTCTCTAGGACGTAGTTTATCCAGAACTCTATGTTCTTATCCTTCCAATTCATCTTGTGCTCCTCGAGGAAATCGATGAATTCAGAGAGTTTTCTTAAGGAATCTTCCATATTTGTTAGTATCATGACGTGTTGTCTGTCAGTTATCTTATGCCTATGAATATTTTTTGCGGAGAATATCTTATCTATATCGAGGAATGCAAGGTACAACCCATCTATTATCGCCTCAATCTCTTTTATATTAACATCATGATGCGACCTCGATTTAAGCTCTGCGCGTATTCTGTCTATATCGTGCCTGAAGATAGACATCATAAGGGCGGCAGTATTTATCCTTTTATCCTGATGGCTATGGGCATGATACTGAGGGAAGACGTATTTGTTTAGGAGTTTGTCGATTAATATCAAAATTATTATTATACTGAATGCCAGTTGTATATATACTAATGCGGTGAACAAACCGTTGTAAACAATCCTTCCCATTCCAAATATAGTCCCAATAAGAAAACTCGTCGATAGGCAAAGGATAAGGCCGGATACGCTGAAAGATACGGCTTCATTAGATACGCTTAGCGACCCACTGTTTATTAATGATGATAAGAGGTATAGAAGTGCAAATACGAATACAGATACCACCCAATACACCAAAAAGGAGACGAATGAGGTGTTACGTATGTATTCAAACAAGCCTCGGGCCATAGTGGATATATAGATACTTTCTTTATAAATATTGCCTATTATTGGCATTGGATAGTAATATAAAAAATATGCTCAATTGAGCACAAATCGAAATCTTTATATATTGTGATATATATTTAGCTATTCCAGTATACAAAAAACCATACTAAAATGGTTTAACCAGATAAGAATCCAAAAAAAATCGAACATAACGGAGACGAGTTGGGATCAGGATAGATTGAAATGCAAGAGGAACTAATCACATTAGGAATATTATTCTTTTTCGCCCTTATTGGAGGAATACTCGCATCAAGATTCAAGCAGCCATTAATAATGGGATTATTATTAGTGGGCGCAGTCATAGGTCCAAAGGCGCTAGGAATAATACATAACGAATCCATTATGGGAACCATGATAGACTTCGGATCAATATTGATATTATTTGTAATCGGACTAGAATTCGACATATCAAAGTTGACAAAGATAGGGCTTAAAGCGATATTCATTGCAGTGCTAAACAGTGCCATATTAACATTTGTAGGATTCTGTATAAGCCTTGCTCTAGGATTCAGCGTATATGCGTCGCTGTTCATGGGAGTCATAATGGCTTTCGGAAGCACTGTCGTAATAGTCAAAGTCTTAGAGAATAAAGGATACATGGATAGACAAGAAGTCCCATTACTTATCGCAATACTAATAATAGAGGACATAATCGCTGTAATAATAATAACATTCTTCTCAGGAATACAAAATAAAGCAACAGGGCTCTTAGGAAACATAGAGAATATAATAATAGCCATGTGCGCCTTGGTTATAATATATATCGCTTTCACAAAATTCGTAAAGCCGCTTCTCGAGTGGATAGTTCGAGGCAATAACAGCGAAGAGATAATAACATTCATGTCACTTGCCATGTGCGCAGGTTTCAGTTTCATATCAAGCTATCTTGGTTTATCGCCTGCTGTCGGAGCATTCCTTGCAGGATCGATTGTAGCATCATTACCTAACGCAAAAGAATTCCAGAAAAGCATAGAGCCATACAATCTCATAATCAGCGCCTT
>CAZFVG010000165.1:0-2073 GCA_964522135.1 uncultured Methanosarcinales archaeon
TGCGGAACTAGGTTTCAGGACAGCAAAGGTCGCAGAGCAGCTTGAAGTGCTGAAGATAGTCAAGCAGAAGGATGCGGAAGAGATGCTTGCAAAGATACAAAAGCTTGGAATTCCAAGATTAAAAGACCAGCATGCACTTAAGATTATAGACATGATGCCTGCGAACATGACGGAGCTCAAAAATGTCATTCAAAGCTACGCACTCACAGTCACGAACGATAATTTAGAAAAGATTCTAGAGATTTTATCAGAATACCTTCCAAAGAAAAAGTGAGGTTCTGGAGGGCATAAAATTTATATATTTAACAATAAATGGGAGTATAGGTCGATGGGGTATGGAACAAACAGATAGAAAAGAAGAATATGCAGTGGTATTGGACTTTTTGCCTAATGGCTATAGCCATGATGACAGGCCGATGTTCAAGAAGACAGCCATAGTTCAAGCTATGGGCAAGAATAACTTCACGCTCCTGGAACTCGTTCCTAAGAAAGACATATTCCTACAGCCATCAGCAGAGGTATACATTGGAGAGAAAGAGAGGGATAAGATTCATCATATAAATGGCAGGCTATCCATAAGCAAGCTTTCCCCAACAGCAAAGGCCGAACTTGAGCCAATAATCCAAAAGATAGTGCAGGAGAACCAACAGAAATTTGTAGATTTTTTCAACAATGCCCAGCCTCTAAGCACAAGAATGCATTCATTAGAGTTATTGCCAGGCCTTGGAAAAAAACACATGTGGCAGATACTCGAAGAGCGAAGAGGAGAACCATTCAAGAGCTTTGAAGACCTGAAGAGCAGGGTCAAGCTAATGCCGGATCCAGAGAAGATAATAATCAAGAGAATCCTGAAAGAATTAGATGGCGAAGAGAAACATTACATCTTTATAGGATAATTTTTATAGTATTATTTCTAAAAATTTTTAAATAAGTATGAATAGAACTGACTAATGGAGATAGTATCTTCTGTCGCTTTTGAAATGAGTATTCTTTTATTCGTAGCCCTTGCAGGATATCTTCTCGCCTCAAGGATACATCAGTCGGCGATTGTTGGAGAGATAATATTGGGTGTGATCATAGGACCTAGCGTCCTTGGACTGATAACATACACTAGTTTCGTGAAAGGAATTGCAGAACTCGGTGCCATAATATTGTTGTTCGTTGTCGGACTAGAATTCAAGATGCAGGAAATATTCAAGGCAAAATACGCTATCATAGCTCTTATAGGAGTGATTGTGCCATTCATCGGCGGATATTTACTTGCTAAGCTATTCAACTTTAATTTTCAGAGCGCAATATTTGTAGGTGCAGCATTGACTGCAACAAGTATTGCAATAACAGCTAATATCCTTCGAGAGATGGGAAAACTTCAGACAGAGGCCGCAAAGGCTATAATAGGCGCAGCTGTAATAGACGATATATTAGGACTCTTGGCGCTGTCTTTTTCAAGCGAGATAGCAACAGGCGCATTCTCAATATCTGCAATAGCGTGGATAGCGATAAAATCTGCACTGTTTTTTTGTGTAGGTATACTTTTAGGTATTTACCTGTCAAAACTCATAACAAAATTCGATAAAACAAAAATATCCCAGAAAAATACCGAATAAGTATTCATAATAGACATGATGATAGCGTTTTTCTACGCTCATGTAGCAGAGAGCATCTGACTTTCGGCAATTGTTGGAGCATACCTTGAAGGTGTTTCTCTTGAAGGCATAATACTGAGAAATGGAAAGAATTACCGTGAAGGAGCAGAATATATGGGAATAATATTCGGGGCAATATTCTTTGTATCTTTGGGAATATTAGTAGATATAAAAGCTATAAACCTCACAATAATAATTTTCATGCTAGCTCTCACTATCATAGCGATAATAACGAAATTTATAGGATGCTATATCCCTGCAAGAATCCAAGGGATGAGCAGAGAAGATTCTACTATCATAAGGTTTGGAATGTCTCCAAGAGGAGAAGTAGCGATGATAATAGCGCTTTTAGGGCTTAATATGGGTTATTTCCAGCAGGATATATACATCTCTATAGTTCTAATGGCGCTCCTAACTACAATAATAA
>CAZFVG010000166.1:0-2058 GCA_964522135.1 uncultured Methanosarcinales archaeon
TATCATTCGCTTATGGAGATACTCAAGATGTTCTCGGTAGTATGTCCGTTTATTACAGAAAAGATATTCCTTGAACTAAAACTAGTCTTCAATCTCGAAAAGGATTCAATACATGATTATGATTGGCCATTATCCGATGAAAAGATGATAGATGCAGACCTTGAAGAATCAATGAAAAACATCCAAGAGGTAATACAAGCTGGCCTATCATGCAGGGATAAATTAAATCTAGGAGTAAGATGGCCGTTATCAAAGATAATAGTTGATAGTAAAGAGTTATCACATTCAGTCCAGAGACTAAAGAAACTTATAATGAAACAATTAAACGTCAAAGATGTTCTCTTAGATACTGTAGATGTAGAATTAACTGTTAAACCAAATTATAAGAATTTAGGTAAGGATTTTGGCAACAGGACATCACGTGTTGTAGAATTAATCAACGATAATGCAGCAAGTATTGCTGATCATATAAAGAACAATAAGGCATTCAATATCGAAGGTTTCGAGATAACAATAAATCATGTCGTGATAGAAAAGATATGCCCGCAAAACTATCTTATGGGATTAATAACCGGCGGCGAAGTTTACCTCGATAAAGAACAGACAAAAGAGTTAGAGCTAGAGGGGTATGTAAGAGAGATAATACGAAGGGTACAGCAACTCAGAAAGGATTCTAATCTTAATAAGCGCGATGTTATTGAATTGTTTATATCAACAGATTTGAAGATAGATGAGTATCAGGATACTATTGCTGAAAAAGTTGGGGCAAGAAAAATATTATTGCAAGATGATGGCTTCAACAAATACGAGTCAGAAATCACAGAAAAAATTAAAGGCAAAGAAGTAAAAATAATGTTTAACAAAGTAATATAATAATTTTTTCTTAATTCTTTCAATCACTTTTGATTAGTTTTTATCAATAACTTTATAAATTAATCTTCACCATCCATTCTATTATCAGTTTGGGGTGGACGTGTGAAAGTAGCGATAGACAGATCACTAGCTGAGATTACGTTAAGAAAATACGAGAAACCAGATAATCTAAAAGATAGAGAATTAGTTAGAAAGCTCTGTCTGAGCGTCGGGTTACTCCAGCCCGGAGATTCTAGAGATATAATTGTTGACATATTATACGTTCTATTAAAATCACAAATTCCATTAACATCGCTAGAGGTTGAGGAGAACGTAATAAAATGTAGAAAAGAAAACAATCTACAGCTTTTAGGGATTGCATCAAGCAACATCAGAAGACAACTATTAAGACTAAGGGAGATCTTCATCGTTGAAAAAGTCAAGAATAGCTACATAATTAACGAGAACTCTAAGCTAACATTTATTTTTGTCGAAAAGATAGAGAAATATTATCTAAGCAGTATAGTAGAGCGCGTCAAGGAGTATGTCACGGAAATCGACAATAGATTCCCAAGACAATAGAACGATACAAACTATGAATTCTAAAATTTCACAGACTGTATATGAACCGCAAGAAGATTCATTCTTATTGGCAGAACAGGTCAGGAAATATTCCAAGGGGAGAGTTCTTGACATGGGCACGGGTTCTGGCATACAAGGCGACACCGCAAAAAGGAACAAAAACGTTACTAGCGTTGCATATGCGGATATAAATCCTGAGGTAAAGGTAGGAATAAGAGATGCCATAATAACTAACTTATTCAACAGCATAAAGGGAAGATATAATACTATAATATTTAATCCCCCCTATCTTCCTGAAGATCGATTCGATAATGAGAAGGCCATAACTACAGGCGGGAAAATAGGTCATGAGATAATAGAACGATTTCTAAAGCAGGCAAAGAATCATATCGAGCCAGAGGGGATAATATTAATATTATTCAGCTCATTGACTGGAAAAGATAGGATTGATAGGATAATAACTAATCTGCATTATAATAAGAAAGAGCTATCAAAAAAATCTTTATTTATGGAACAATTATACGTTTACAAGATTACAAACAATACAAGTATAATCACAGGACACAGGGGAGTAGTTGAGGTAAAGACTATCGTTCATAATGGAAAAAAGATTAAGGTAGCTAT
>CAZFVG010000167.1:0-2027 GCA_964522135.1 uncultured Methanosarcinales archaeon
CCTTGAAGGATTCAAGAAAGAGAAAGAAGAGGCCGATAGCGACATAAACAAGATAGTAAAAGAATTCGATGAGATAGTGTCGTGCCTCGATACAGCGCTAAAAAAATACTATTATCTTAACCCTGACAGGAAGATAGCAAAAGAATATCTTGAGGATCCGAAATCTGCCATAATAAAAGATCAGAGGCTTGAACTTACGAATATACTTGCTGCAGTCACGGAGCTCATCGCAAACAATCAGATAGAATTGAAGGAGAACAAGAAGGAAAAATGCCTTGAGGCACTCGGCAAACTTACATCAGATTATTTAAAGAGCATCCAATCGCTGATATTAAAGCTTGAGGATGCAAAGCAGAGGTCGCAGACAAAGATAACTCATAACAGCGCATCACTCAACCTGTCTGAGCAGCAATATTGGATAACGGCCACAGAGGATAAGATAAAATATCACCAGACCAACATAGAAAAGCTTGAAAAGAATATAGGTATAATAAAAATTGAGAATGAAGAAATAATCGAAAAGATAAAGACAGATTTGCAGAAACTCATGAATAAAGAGATAAAGATAATAGATGATTTGTCTAGCGAGATAACAGTCCATGATACGTCCGTTGAAGAGGGGCAATAGACTCATAACATTCAGTAAAATTTATATAGGTATACTTTCTATACCGGATGGGGTGGTAGTAATGATGTGCAACAAATGTATGGGCATTACGGGATGGTTGTTTTTGGTCTTCGGCGTGTTATTCTTGCTGCAAGACGTAAAAGTATGGAACTTTTGGGGACTTAACTGGTTCACTATAGCGTTCTTGCTATACGGTCTCACACACATAGCCTCGAGCGGCTGCAAAGACTGCCAGGCAATAAGAAAGAAGTAGGGTAACTTACTTATTATTTTTTATTGTAATTTTATTATAAGTTCTTAAAACATTAAACAGGACCGCAGAGGAAAAATGAAAGAGACATATTACGATTTTCTAAACGGGGAGATAAAAAATTTCAAGGACAGTGGAGAAGAATTCGACAAAGTAATACTTCATCTACCTAATTTTTTTAGGTTACTCTGCGATCTGCTTGATCAGGCAGTTCTCGAAGAAGAGGCAAGGCTCCTAATACATTATGCACTCGCATATTTTGTGATACCAAACGACGTAATACCGGAAGAAGTCTACGGAGCGTACGGATATATGGACGATTTGTTCATATGCTGCACAGTTATTGACAAGATAAATAAGGACTACCCAGGAATCTCTGGAAGAGTATGGGGAAACCCTGATGAATTCCCAAAGATTCTCGACCTATGCTTATTCAAGACAGAAAAATTCTTAGATGAGAAAAACCTGAAGGAGAAAGTCATAGAATATGCAGAACTTACAGGCAAATGCTGAATATCAATACATTAACGTCAAAAATAACGCCGCATTGATGTTACTATGACATATAGTACATAATATTTATAAATTCTATATCGTTTAATAGAATAATATATCAAAGAAGAGGGTGAGTAAGATGGTAAGAGTTGCTATTAACGGTTTCGGTCGAATAGGAAGACAAGTCCTGCAAGCAGGCATCAATGATTCTACTATAGAATGGGTCGCGATAAACGACCTTACTGACACAAAGACACTCGCGCATCTATTGAAATATGATTCTGTGCATGGAAGATCAAAATATCCTGTAGAAGCAAGAGATGATGGAATTGTTGTCAATGGAAAATTCATAAAAGTCCTTTCCGAAAAGGATCCGTTGAAGCTTCCGTGGAAAGATATGAATATAGATATAGTCGTCGAAAGTTCGGGAATATTTACAGACAGGGATGGCGCAGAAAAACATCTGAAGGCTGGAGCGAAGAAAGTTCTTGTAAGCGCTCCGTCAAAGGGATGCGACATAACGATAGTCAAAGGAGTCAACGAACATAATTATGATAAGACGAAACATAACATAATCAGCAATGCATCATGCACGACAAACTGCCTTGCACCTATGGTTAAAGTTCTCAATGATAATTTCGGCATAATCCACGG
>CAZFVG010000168.1:0-1126 GCA_964522135.1 uncultured Methanosarcinales archaeon
TATCTGTCCCATCACGCTTACATTTCCTAATACTGGTTTTGTGAGTGCTGTCTTCGAGAAATAGCTGTCTCCGTCGCTGTAAAATTCTCCGAATGTATATCCATTGATTTCTGCAGGCAGTTTATAACTTGCGTTTATCCTGCCGTAGGAGGATCCTGGCTTGAGTGACTTGATTGCTTCTGCATCTAAGTTTTGTGCCGATACATTGCTGCTTGCCATGATTCCAACTCCAGTAGCGATCAATGCAATGTTCCTTAATGTTTTTAGTACGTTTTTCATTTTGTATCACTTTTTTTTTGTTTAGTGGTCAGTTCTTTTCGGGATAGCAAGTTTCTGGCCACCACGCATTTCTATTACTACTTAAAAGTGATATATCTATTTAAGTATTTGCTCTCCATTTTTGGAGGAAAATAATAAAATTTATATAGAAATTGAGCATAAACTTACTATGGATCCATCAATTCTTGAGGATTTAGGACTGACGAATGCTGAGATCAAGGTATATCTTGCGCTCCTAGAATTAGGGCAAAGCGCTGCAGGACCAATCATCGAGAAATCGAAACTTCAGAGCTCTGTCGTATACATGACGTTTCAGAAACTTCTTGACAAGGGATTTTTGTCGACCATAAAAGAGGGTAAGCGCACATATTATCAGGCGTCTGACCCGAAACATATCTTAGAATACATAAATGAAAAAAAAGAACGCTTCGAGTCTTTACTCCCTGAACTTCTTATCAGGCAATCTCTCTCAAAAGACAAACCATCGATGGCGCTATTTCAGGGGATACGCGGAGTCAAGGAATTATTACTCGAATTACTTGATGCTGGAGGATCTGAACACCATACATTTGGATCGTCAGTGAAATCTCTAATGATATCTGACCAATGGTGGGTTTCATATCATAAGAAGAGAGCGCAGAAGGGAATATTTGCAAAGTTAGTCTTCAACGAATCATTAAAGAGCTGGAACGCCGCAAAAAAATATAACAATGAACATGTAGAAGTCAGGTATCCTAAAGCTGGATTCGAGCCCTTGACTGAGACGATAATCCGAAATGATAAGATCGGGATAATAATATGGACGGACAAACCGATAGGGATTCTTATTCATAACAAAGAGGCTGCT
>CAZFVG010000168.1:1136-2004 GCA_964522135.1 uncultured Methanosarcinales archaeon
AGGCTGCTGACTCATATGATAAGTATTGGAAAATACTTTGGGATGCCGCAGAAAAGTAGATGTTTATAAATGCCCTCTTCTCTCATGCCTGCATGGCGAAAGTTTTATAAATGACCTAAAATTCCCATTTCTATAGGTTTGGTTTAGATATCTACAATTGTTTTCAGACAACGCCGAACGTAAATATTGAGACTGAGTGTTACGCTCACGAGGAATATTGATATGAATTTGATGGCGCTTTTGTTTCTTACACATTGAACGAGAGATAGCCATAGCTATGCATGCCCTGGTAGTGTAGCGGCCTATCATGAAGCCCTGTCGAGGCTTCGACCCGGGTTCAAATCCCGGCTAGGGCGTTTGGGCCGGTAGCTCAGCTTGGTAGAGCAATGCACTTTTAATGCATTGGCCGCGAGTTCAAATCTCGTCCGGCCCGTATCTGTTTGAAAAACATGTCAACGGTGGTAAAATGGTCAAGAAAAGAAAATCAAAACCTACTGAAAAGCTCGACGTGAGCAATCATAAGCTTGTGCCTTCTCATGAGAAGTGTTCTGAGACGGAGAAGAAGGCAGTCCTCAAGATGTATAATATAGAAATCAAGGACCTTCCTAAGATATCTATAAATGACGCGGCCATCGTAGACATGAACCTGCAGCCAGGAGACCTTGTAAAAATAACAAGAGACAGTCCTACAGCAGGCAATAGTATATTTTACAGGGTCGTTATCGAGATCAAATAAGGTGAAAAAAATGACTAACACATCAAAAATACTTTTAGAAAAATATTTCGAGGAGAACTCATTTATCGCTCCAGATATAAGGTCATTCAACAATTTCATCGAGGTAGAACTACAAAGAATAATCGAGGAGAA
>CAZFVG010000169.1:0-1996 GCA_964522135.1 uncultured Methanosarcinales archaeon
TTTAGGACGTCCATCAAAGTGTCTTGAATAATTTTCAATCCCGTTGCAGTATCCCATCTCCTCAATCATCTCAATATCATACTTGACCCTTTTACGCAATCGTTCAGCCTCAAGCATACCAAGATTAGGCAGATACTCCTCAAGTTCAGCTTTAATCTCAGAAATCGCCCGTTTCTGTTTCTCTTCAGGAACAACATACTGTTTAGCCGGAAATAATGTCAATTTGTCAAACGTAGTTATCACATCATTAGTAACATGGTTCAATTCAGAAATCTTAGAAATCCTATCAGAATCAAGCTCAATCCTAATAATATTATCCTCATATCCCGGAATCACATCAATCACAGCCCCGCGTACCCTAAATTTCCCAGGCTCAATAGAATTATCATTCCGTTCATACTGCATCTCAACAAGCTTAGTAATAACATTAGTACGAGTTAAAGACGAACCAACTTCCAAACTAATGCTCATCTTCTTAAAATCTTCAGGATCGCCCAAACCATAGATACATGAAATAGACGCAACAATAATTACATCATTACGAGACATCAAAGAAGAGACAGCGTGCAATCGCATCTTTTCAATCTGCGCATTCACAGTAGCCTCCTTCTCAATATACACATCACTTGTAGGCATATAAGATTCAGGCTGATAATAATCATAATACGAGATAAAATACTCAACCCTATTTTTAGGAAATAATTCTTTTAATTCAGTATAGAGCTGCGCCGCAAGAATCTTATTATGCGCAATAACTAAAGTGGGCTTCTGAACCTTAGAAATAACCTCCGCCATAACAAAAGTCTTACCAGAACCAGTTATACCTAGGAGTGTCTGTCTAGGAAATTTATAGAATCCGTCAACTAATTGCTTAATTGCGAGGGGCTGGCCGCCAGCGGGCTTAAAAGGAGATTGAAGGTCGAATTTCATAAGAAAAAGAGCGTAATATCTTTTATATACTTTATGGATGGATGACTTGTGCATGAAAAAATTGATAAACGCATAATATAAGGTAATTTTATGGATAAAGAATATTGGTTCGTAATCATTGGAGCGATTCTTTCTGGAGCGATAACGTTCGGTGGGCAGATATTTGCTAATTTTGGAATGTCAATAGTCGAAATCTCCTTTCTTCCATTTATTTTTACCCTAGTAATCTTGGCGCCGTTCGTATTCTTAAAAAAGAAGTATAATATCAATTGGAAGCTATGGCGCGTATGGCTCCTATTCGGTCTAGTCAGCCTTCCGATTGGTGTGGGACAATTTGCAGCTGTAAAACTTGGGATACCAGTAGCAATAGTTGTTCTATTATTGAGTACGCAACCTTTATGGACGCTAATATTCGGAAAAGTATTCCTAAAAGAGAAGATAAGCATAAAAAAGATAATCGCATTAATACTCGTCCTCATAGGACTATACATCCTCATCAGCCCAAAAACATCAGGAAACCTGAATCCATGGGGAATATTCTTCGGACTCGTTGCAGGACTTGGACTCTCTGGATGGACGATTGTAGGAAATTATGCAAGCAGGATAAAGAACAACAATCCTGTGACCGTAAAATTCATGGAGGCATCATCATACCTTGCAATCATAATCATCCTATATCCATTGATACTATACCTTTTCCCAAACCCTGAGATATCACGATTCAAACTTGCATGGCCACTAATAGTCTGGGTAGCACTATTGCTATTTGCACTGATAACCCAAATAACAGCACACATACTCATGTTCACAGGATATAAGAAGGTCGAAGCAAGCACTGCAGGAATCATCCTACTGCTTGAGCCGATAAGCGCAGCAATCCTCGCATATGTATTCCTAAGCCAAGCAATAACCATCAACATAATCATAGGAGGAGTAATAATACTCGCAGCGAATTATCTGGTCGTGACTGAAAAAAAATAGTCATATTTTTAAATCAAATATTTCTTCTATAAACTGTGCGCCGGTGGTCCAGTGGTTAAGACTTCGGCCTTCCAGGATTCTAACG
>CAZFVG010000170.1:0-1993 GCA_964522135.1 uncultured Methanosarcinales archaeon
GCACCACATAATTGTTTACAGGATCTGTTGCAATGCCATCTTATATTATACATGTCTCTTCTACAGGCGAATAGCGAGAGTAAAATATAACGATTATTGGAAGAATAATTGCTAGTGCAATAACGATGGCTATAATCTTTCTCATGTGTATCTCGTTTCTTTAACAGATTATATCTTTCTTATCTATAACCACTAATACAAATGCGATCTGCGGGAATCGAACCCGCAACTCAGCCTTGGCAAGGCCGTATTATACCACTTAACTAAGATCGCAAATGAGTATTAATGGGCCCGGCCAGATTCGAACTGGCGACCTTCTCCGTGTAAGGGAGACGTCATAACCACTAAACCACGAGCCCGTATGTATTATTGTTACTTTTAAACGAAATTATAAATGGTTTATATATGTTATTGTTTTTCTAAGAAGAATTATTTTTATAAGTCTATAAGAATCATAACGCATTATTGATTGCGTCGATGTGTTTTGCTATTTCTTCGCCTTTTTTTGTTAGCTTAAGATATTTGAGTCTTCCGGTCTTCTCGAACGATACAAGTCCTGCATCCTCCATCTCTTGGAGAATCTTCACTACGTGGCTATATGTGCAATCGACAGATTTTGCGAGTGTACTGGCATAGACTTCAGAAGTGGAATTCAGTAGAGTGACTAGCATCATAGCTGGTTTCTCTCTCATGAAAACATCAAATATTTTTTTGTTCTTGGCCATAAAAAATCACTGTTCTCTCTAATATATATGTCTGAAAGGCTATTTTATAAAGTTTATTATTTGAACTATATTTTGGAAAGTTTAGTTATTTATAAATTTTATTTATACTCAAAAAAACTTTTACTAAATCACCCTCAAATGATTTATTCGTTGTTTTTATTTAAATAGTTTCTGAAATCTGTTTTTCAGAATATAAACCAGAATATGATTTGAAAATGCTGACGAGAAAAATACGTCAGGATACGTTACTAAAACATCAACGCCCCTTCCGAGGATCGAACTCGGATCTCAGGTTCCGCAAACCCGTATGCTATCCATTATACCAAAGGAGCATGCCTTACAGAATAGTCGTTGTTTTATATATTTTTACAATATTATGAACTCGAAGGCTATATAGAAGAGCACAGCTACTGCAAGATATAGTACAAAATTTTCGAATAATAGTTGGATGGACTTGATATCATCTTTCATATGAAGTTTTTTGTTCTTAACGAATTTTATGGATCCTTCTGTACCTAATATTATTCCATATAACATGATGAGTATTGACACTGTGTATAATTGATTAAATTTGCTGCTTAGATAAAATAATGCTCCGCAGCTAGCGTATATCCATTTATCACTGTGCTTTACGAACGTGAGGATTATAATCGTTATTACAGTGATTATACTGGCAAGTATAACGCTATAATTATGTATGCTGAAAAAAAGTATCAGACCTATTATTATAGATTTAAGATAAGATGTGTAAGGCGCTATAGAGTTAAGTTCCTCGGACGCAATGTTTGATAAGGCGACTCCTATGAATATCCCAAGAAAGCTTATCAGCAGAGAAATTGTGTATATCAAGGCGTTCATTTAGTACAAGACGCCCCTTCTGTTATATAAATATTTCTTAAGATAATGTCGCTCCACATGGTTGCCCATTTACTGTGAAATTGCTGTTGCCGCTGCCGAACCCTGCGACAGTTCCTTTATTGTTTGTCTGTACGGTTATTATATTGCCGTACTGATCGATCATGTAGATGCAAAAGTCTCCTCTGATTCCGAGTTGCTGTTTTATAGTATTGTAGTCTGAACCGTATAACGTCTGTATCTTGTCTTGGTTTACAGCGCCATTATCCATGACAGTAAGATTCGTGTTAAGACCTGTATTACTGTCGAGATTGCTGACGATTGTATTTGACTCTAAGGACAAATCCTTTGCCTGGCCGCTTTTGTTTTGGCTAAGCAGGGTATAGAATATTCCAACGATTAATACAAACACT
>CAZFVG010000171.1:0-1940 GCA_964522135.1 uncultured Methanosarcinales archaeon
AATACATCCTCAGTGCTCTCCTTTGTCTTATGAGTAATTATCCCTGCGATGAGCCTTTTTTTCTCATCCTCAGTAAGGTCAGATATTTTCTTGAACCCTTTCTTTGTCTGCGGATCAATACCAAGTTTTATCATGAAATTTATGGAGCCAGATTCAGAGCCCGTGACGCCAGGAATTATTATATCAGAGCTGTACTGCAATAGTTTATGTATAGGCTTTGTCTGCACGCCGAAAAATTTCAATCCTTTCTTTACTTCTATAAGCCTGTTTGTCACGGCCAATTCAAGTATCTCCCTGTTGAGTCTCTTGAATCCGTCATGCTCCTGGATGTCTCCTACAGCTCCAACTATCGCTATCCTTGACATCTCTATATTAGAGCCATTCAAAAGTTCGCGTGTGAACATGAATACCACTCCTGCACCAGATATCTCGTCAGAGCCATCAATATTGCACAAGTGAGGGTTTATCTGGGAGACGTTGCTATAAACAGTATCCGATTGCGGAATGTGATGATCAAGAATAATTATGTGTTTTTTTGTGAGCACTTTTCCAACAGCATCAAGATTTCCGGAACCCAGATCAACAAATATGAAATACTCCTCTGGCTCTTCGCCTATCTCGGTGAGAGAATCTTCTGTGAGAGTAGGCATCGTTGTTAAGGCATATCTTCTGTTCAATTTCATGAGCGCGTTTATCATTATAGCGCTTGCGCATATGCCGTCAGCATCAAGATGCCCCACAAGCCTTATCGATTTATTCTGTGGTATAGAGTTGAAATATTCTACGCCGTCACGTATAAGCTTCCTAAAATTTTCATAATCATCCAAATGTATCACCCAAAAATTCGACGAACGTTCCTAAAAGATAAAAAATGTGATTTTGATTTAAATATTTTTGTATTGTCAAGAACTATTAAAACTTTATCTTTACATTGCCGTGTTTTATCCGGCACTGGCATAATAATCTGTGATTTTTTAATAGATTGAACTCACGCTCCTTATCCGTCATTGCTGAAAGGTTCTCATAACCCTCAACTATCTCAACTTCACATACTCCGCAGTCGCCATCTTGGCAACCAAAGTATATTCCTAATACTTCAGCTTCCGGGAACAACGATTTGTTGTCTGGAATTTCTATTTCCTGGTCGTCTATCGATAGTTTAGCCATGGTCGAAAAAGAGAATTAAAAAAATAAAAAATTTATACGTAAAGTTTTGCCTTGTTTACATCATATGTCCAGTCCTTAGCAAGCCTTCCTGTGCCCTTGTAGTACTTGATAAGCCTCTGGATTTTTGATTCTGTAATCTGAAGGCCTCTTAAAGCGACTTTGTCCTGTGAATTTTCATCAAGATGCTTTCTTATAAGCGTCAATTTCTTTATGAGTGATGTAAGGTCCTCTGGCAATGCGCTGAGCGCCTTTTTCTCTGCAAGTATCTGCGTTATGCTTTTCTTGCATAAAGTCTTCACATCAGGAACACCGTATACATCCCTTAGATGTAGTCCTATCTGCGAAGGGGTCTGACCCTCTTTATTCAATTTCAATATCAACATCTCTACTTCTTTTCCACCGTATCTTATCCATGAAGGAATTATCTTTTTTATAGGTTTCTTTGAGCCTGCTCTTCCTTTGGCTCCTGAATATTTTCTTGCCATTTTATCACTCCAAAATCTGTGAGTTTTTGTATCGATTACGATAGAATTCTACTAGAAGCTTGTCATCTCCAGTATAGCTGAGCTATTAACCAAGCTATCTATCGTTAGTAAAAGAAGCAGGGGATTATTTATAAATGTTTAGTTTTGAGGAATCGGTCTATATTCTTGACAAGAGCAGGCATGGAATCGTGGATATGTTTTATTGTCTTACTAGTATATGAGTTCCATTTGTCTTCGTCAAATACTGGGTAGGCCTCATCAACGTCAGGTACTGATGTCTTCTTGCCA
>CAZFVG010000172.1:0-1939 GCA_964522135.1 uncultured Methanosarcinales archaeon
GAGGTATTACATTCTAATACCTAATTGAGCTTGACTTTGTTTTTATCGCAATTATTTTTGCGATAATAAAACAATAGCCAAGCAATGATTTGGAGGGGAAAATATGGCAGATGGTTATGAAATTGTTGAATTAGCAAGAAAGAGCGGCAAGATAAAGAAAGGAACAAACGAAGCGACAAAGATGGTTGAGCGAGGAACTGCAAAGGCAGTCATATACGCAGCAGACGTCAATCCAAAGGAAATCGTCATGCACATACCATTGATAGCAAAAGAAAAAGGAATACCATGCTTCGAAGTAGCGAGCAAAGAAGAGCTTGGAGCCGCAGCAGGACTCACAAAGCCTACAGCCGCTGTAGCGATAATTGATGCAGGAGACGCAAAGAGCCTCCTAAAGGAGTGAGAAGATGGCCGGGGATAAACCACAAAAAAAGCCGATGAAGTTCGAGAACGCTCCGGCTCAGCCAGCAGAACAAAGAGGAGCCGTAAGTTTCACAATGGCAGTTCCTGCAAAAGTCGAAGAAGTAATCGGCAGGACAGGTACTAGAGGAGAGGCAACTCAAGTCAGGGTCAAGATTCTAGATGGAAGGGACAAGAACAAGACGATGAGAAGGAATGTTCGAGGACCAGTACAGCTAGGAGACATATTGATGCTAAGAGAGACAGAGATTGAAGCCAGACCATTAAACAAAATGGGCAGAGGCAATCAATAAATCTTTATAAAAAAAAAGTTTATCAAAAAAGATGAACGTCACAAAAACGTGAGTTCAAATAACAAATACAAATGGTGAAAACATGGTCAAATGTTCATTTTGCAACAAAGAATTGCCGAAAGGCACAGGAACAATGTATGTCAAAGTTTCAGGTCAGATAATGTATTTCTGCTCGAGCAAGTGCGAGAAGAACCTGCTTAAACTCGGCAGGATTCCAAGAGAGCAGAAGTGGATAAGCAAGAAAGAAAAGTGAAAACGATGCCAAAAAAAACTGACAATAAAAAAATATCTGATGAAAAAGAACCAATCTTCCAAAGAACTCTGGTATTATTCAAGCCAGACGCTGTTCAACGAGCCCTTGTCGGGAGAGTTCTTCAAAGATTCGAAGATGTAGGTCTTAAGATAGTTGGTATAAAGATGAAATGGATAGATAAAGAATTTGGGAAGAAACATTATTTTGATGTCGCGCAAAGACACGGAGAAGTTGTATTGCAACGATTACTTAACAGTATAACAGAAGGTCCTGTTATAGCTATGGTTCTTGAAGGTGTTTCTGCAGTCGAATTAGTCAGGAAAATGGCCGGAAGCACGGAACCTAAATCAGCAATCCCGGGAACAATAAGAGGAGATTTCGCTCATCATTCATACGCTATCGCAGATGAGAAAAATGTTGGTATAAAGAATATAGTGCACGCGTCAGGATCTCTTGAAGAGGCAAAATATGAGATTGCATTATGGTTCAAACCAGACGAACTGCACACTTATAAGACAGTCCACGAGATACACACTTTTTAATTGTATAATAATCATATATAACAACACTATTAATAAAACAAAATACGGAGGTAAGAAAAGGAAATTCGATAAACAATTATTTGTTTTGAGATTACACTTTTCCTAAAAATTATGGGAGAAAAGATGGTTGACAGAGTCTTAAGGATTATGACAAAACCTGAGTACATCAGGAATATAGCTACATGTGCACACATCGATCACGGAAAGACAACATTCTCGGATAATCTTCTATTCGGTGCTGGTATGATGTCAGAAGAGCTTGCAGGAAAGGCATGCTTGCTTGACTTCCATGAAGATGAGAAGGCAAGAGGAATCACAATCGACGCAGCGAACGTCTCGATGGTACACGAGTCAGGCGGTCAGGAATACTTAATCAATCTTATCGATACGCCAGGTCATGTCGACTTCGGCGGAGACGTCACAAGAGCTATGAG
>CAZFVG010000173.1:0-1922 GCA_964522135.1 uncultured Methanosarcinales archaeon
CTTTCCATGGCTGATTATATTTCCCTTTCGCCGGAACTATGGGATGATTGCACGATTTACAGTACCATAATGGTATTTCCGTTGCATAATATCTTCTTCGTGATATAGGCCAATCGATATTTATGCTGTTTATCCAATCGATGAGTATCTTCCTTGAATCCTCGGAGAAAAATTTTGGCTGCTCGGCGATTTTTAGCATATCGCTCCTGAAATCGAGTTGCTTCAGGTAGAATTCTTTCATCCCGATAAATTCTATAGGATCCTTGCTTCGTTCGCATATAGGTGTTCTATGTTTTATCCTCGTCTGTTTAACGACGAGATCTTTGCTCTTTAATTCGTCGATGATTGCTCTTTGCGCATCTCTTGCTTTCATTCCCGCAAATTGTTTTGCATGCTCGTTCAAAGTACCATCTTTATTGATTGCAATCGTTGCCTTAAGGCCGTTATCCCTGAAAAATCTTATATCTGTGACGTCTCCGAAACTGCACATCATCATTAAGCCAGTCCCTTTGTCCATCTCGACTACAGGATCCGCCTTTATCGGAACCACTTTGCCGAATATAGGTGTGATTGCATGCTTTCCTTCTAGGTTAATGTATCTTTCATCCATCGGGTTGTAGCATATCATCTCGCATGTACATATGAGTTCTGGTCTTGTCGTTCCGATTATTATATCTTCGCCAGTCTCTTTGACCTTGAATTTTACGTCGTTGAAGAATGCTGGCAACTCTGCGTAATCTATCTCTGCATCAGCGAGTGTTGTCTGGCATCCCGGGCACCAATTATTTGTCCTATAATCCTCATACACTAATCCCTTATGCCATAAATCTATGAATGTGTCTTGAGTCAATTTCCTATAATCTGCGCTGTCTGTCTCGTATATCTCTCCGATGCCTGTCCCTTTTTCCCATGAGTTGAATCCTATACCGCATCGCAGGAATGATTCTACTGATTCGAGCGAGCATTCTTCAAGCATCTGCCTGCATTTTTCTATGAATTCTATCCTAGGAGTCTCTGTGAGCTTTATTCCATAACGTTTTTCTGCAGCCATTTCAATCGGAAGGCCGTTCCTATCAAGGCCAAGAGGAAATAACACTTCAGCGCCTTTCATCCTGTTGAATCGCGCGAACATATCCATGCATACATATGTCGTGACCTGGCCGATATGCACCGGAGTATTGATATATGGGGGAGGAGTGTCTATAGAATAAACTTTCTTCTTGGAATGCAGATTGAATTTGTATCGTTCAGTATCTTTCCATTCAGAATAAATCTCTTTTTCGGAACTCTGCGTCCAATTCTTATCAGATAGTGCCATTCTTCTCCGTTAGCATTTCAGATATAATGTAATCACAATATCCATAGCCACATCAATCAAGATTGAACGATGATATTTAAAGTTTACCCTTTATTTGTCTGGTAGTAAAATATATAAACTGGTATCACAAAGTATAGTTAGTTTCAATGTCATTGGAAGCTATCGCTAAATATATATTATACACGAGGCTTCTTATGCATATAGTAAATTGGAGGCACTAACATGAAAAATAGTTTATCGTTCGTGATCTTAGCAGTTTTTGTATTTTCTATTGTAGGTGTAGCGACTGTGGTTGCCACCCCTCCTGCAGTTATTACTGTTACGAATTTATGTACAATGGATAGCGATTGTATATGCGGAGGAACGAGTGTACAATCCGGCGATTGTTTTGTAGGGAATATAAAATTTTATACTGATCAGTACGTAAATAAAAATGCTGCATGTCCTGATTTCTGCAGCGGAATTGATGGAAAATCGATTGTTAAATGTGTAGATTCTAAATGTGAAATAGTAAGTTCGACAACTAATACTGGCAGCGACAATACTACTAATACTGGTACAGCATGTGTTCTAGAAGGCAAGTCATATGGCGTCGGTGGTCCAG
>CAZFVG010000174.1:0-1912 GCA_964522135.1 uncultured Methanosarcinales archaeon
CTCATCTATTATATCTTTTTGGGCATCGTCAAGTATAGTGATTAGCCTATTTATCGATATTGTCAACTTATCGACTGACTCTATCAATATCTTGCCCTTATCGCCCTCAACAAGAGAATTCTTCTTTACAGAAGACAGCTCACGCTTTAAGTCATCTATCTCCTTTTTTGGCAATAACTCGTAATCGTCAGAATCGTCCATACAGCACCCCTTTTGACAGTTCCAGTATTAAACAAGAATAAGGTTTTCGGTTTATATAGTTTACTCTTTTGTCCTCGATACATTTATAAATTTCAATCTAATACATGGATTATGATTAATATAAAACTCCTCAGGGAAAATCCCGAATTCATCAAGGATAATATAAGAAGAAAATCTCAGGACCAAAAGATAAAATTAGTCGATGAGATACTTGAATGGGAC
The DNA here is from genome assembly GCA_964522135.1 of uncultured Methanosarcinales archaeon. GTDB lineage: Archaea > Nanobdellota > Nanobdellia > Woesearchaeales > UBA9642 > UBA9642. The sequence goes on from CAZFVG010000174.1 coordinate 424, forward strand.
AGGGAATTGAAAGGGATACGTTCAGATGTGGAGGCGCTCAGGCATGAAAGAAATAAACTCAGCGAAGAGATAAATAAGTTAAAGAAACAAGGGAAGGATTCTACAGAGATTCTGACGGCTGTGAAGGCAATACCAGAAGAGATAAAAAAGAAAGATGACACCCTGCATAGTATAGAAGAGAAAATCAGAAAGAACATGCTTTTGATCCCTAACATAATATACTCTGGTACACCGTCTGGAAAAGATGCGAGCGAAAATGTCGAATTGAAACGTTGGGGCAATATAAGAAAATTCGATTTTATACCTAAGACTCATATAGAGTTGGCGGAAAGCTTAGGGATAGTGGATTGGGACGCGTCAGCGAAGGTCTCAGGGACAGGATTCTATTACCTGAAGAACGAACTAGCCTTATTGAACCAGGCGCTGATAAGATTTGCTATAGACTTCATGATACATAGAAATTACGAATATATAGAGCCACCGTTAATGCTGAATGAAAAAGCTATATTTGCGTCGATGGACAAGACGACTATAGAGCAATCGGTATATTCGATAAAGGACGAGGATCTGAATCTCATAGGAACATCAGAGCAGGCAATACTTGCGATGCATACCAATGACACAATCCCTGAATCAGAATTGCCTAAGAAATATTTCTCTTATTCCATGTGTTTTAGAAAAGAAATAGGAGCGCACGGCATAAATGAAAAGGGTTTATGGAGGACGCATCAATTCAACAAGGTCGAGCAATTCATATTCTGCAGGCCTGAAGACTCAGAAAAATATTATGATGAATTACTCGATAATTCAGAGAAAATCCTTCAGGCGCTTGAGATACCGTATAGGATAATCGAAATATGCACAGGGGATTTAGCAGACTGGAAATACAGGAGTGCAGATGTAGAAGTATGGAGACCTACGACAAACGAATACGGCGAGGTAATGTCCCTGTCAAACTGCACAGAGTATCAGGCGAGGAAATTGAATATACGATGCGTCGATAGGGAGGGCAATAAAAGAGTGTTGCATACGTTGAACGATACCGCTCTTGCGACATCAAGGATAATGGTCGCAATACTCGAGAATAATCAGAACATCGATGGCTCGGTTACGATACCTAGAGTTCTTGTCCCATACATGCACGATCGGACGGTAATCGAACAGAGGAAAAGGATACAGGCATCGATTTCTAGGCAGGAAAAAGAATAATTATAGAATTCTCTATCAAATTAGGAAATCTTTTTACAGAATAAAATAAAAAAATTCTAGAAATCCTTTACCAGGTCTCGAACTTCTTGTTGACAGATTCGTTTAGAAGCTTGTCTGCACCGAGTTGGTTGTCCACAATTATCGTATTTTTTCCACAATATGGGCACTTGTCTACCTCTCTTGAGGCTTTCCTCGAGAACTTGTATCTGCAGCTAGTGCATATATACTTGTTCATAGGTTCAGATTTTGCAACAGTCTTTCTTGCAGGCTGATCTATCGA
>CAZFVG010000175.1:0-1888 GCA_964522135.1 uncultured Methanosarcinales archaeon
AACGGTCCATATTGTTCGATAATTTTTGTCGAGCAGGCGTGATATTTCGTTAAATGATAAATCGTGAACAGATTTAAGATATAGAACAAGTGTCTCAAGCACACTAAAAGACCTGTTAGAGAAAACCTTTAAAGGTATGAAGATACTTTCTTCATTCACAGATATAGCGACATTTTTTCGTTTTGCATTAGCATAGGTAACCCATATAGTTCTCTGATCCCTATTCAATAGAACTCCTATCTCGGAATATTTCAATTTCAGGAAATCTTTTAGATATAATATTATAGCCTCTAAGGCACTATTATTGCCAAATATACTTGAGGGTATAGAAATTTCTGATTTAGAAGATATCAAAACAGAAGAATTCTCAGTTATGATAGACAATATTTCAACTTTTTCTCTATAAGTTACTAATGAATCATCGACAATCGAACTATAAGGATTATTGAAATACGAGTTTGCTAGTCTATTATAGGTATCCATCTGTTCTATATGTGCAAAAATAATAAGATTTTTACTTATCTTGTAGTATTAATATATAAAGTTAATTAAAAATTAGCCAATTAAATACTTATTATGTAATATAAATATGAAAAACATTAATTAAATTAATTCAATAATTAAGCAATTACTTAAATATATGTTGGTACAAAATATTTTAGAAAAATGTTTTGAAAATTAAGAATATAAACAATTGTACGACTAGAAAGATAAAAAATAGAAGAATAAAAAGAAAACAAGAAAAAATAAGCGACCATTAACCTAATTCCACATAGAAATAATAGGTTAATGGCGCCGTTGCGGATTCATTCTCTGCCACAAGTAACTGAAAGTCATAGTTGTTAACCCCATCATATCCTGGATGTTGGGCTTCGATTAAAGTAGTATATATTAAACTGCTAGTTGTAGTGTCTCTAAGCAATACCTCTTCGAAAGCGGCTGCTTCATTCACTGTTTGTGGAGCGCCGTTTATGTATGTTGCAGTGCTTCTACAAGAGCTATTAGTAATATTAACAGTACCTACAAGGAAATTCTTATGAGCAGTATACTTGAAAGTCAAATTAATGCTATCTGCAAGAGAGCTTGTAGTTCCAAAAGCAGCCTCCTCAGAATCAATAGTAGCCTGATTAACACACGCTACGTTTGCCCAACTAACACTGTTTGAACGAGTAACGAATACCTTGCCACCGCTTATTGTTCCTAAAGACCAATCATAGATAGATTTCCCGCTTGCATCAGCGAGCGCTAATTTTCCTGAAACATTTCCGACGTAAGCCTTCCACTTGTAATCCTGCTGGATTGCGCTAAGTGTGATAGTAGTTATTGTTCCCTTAGTGTCCTGGGATCTGTTAGTTATCAAAGATGCAGCAGTAGTGTTGGAAACATATGTTATGCTTGGTCCTGTTGGCAAGGCGCGCACAAAGTGCATTAACGATGATAACATCAACAAGCTCAGGAGAGCTAGGAAGAATGCCTTGGTTTTAGTTTTCATGGTTATCATCGTTCAGTTCAATGTATTCAACGTATCCTAAAAGTCTCTAGGATGTAATTCTTTGCCAAAAAAAAATAAAAATATTCTCTACGATAGCTCTAGATAAAAGTAGTACGTAGATGTAGTCGCAGTACTCCCTGTGTCTGCACCATGTCCATCTTCTCCTACTATCATTTCGAAGTCATGCGTCGAGGCATCGAATCCCATTGATTCATTGAAAGAATTCAACGAATGAGCAATGATACCTGTGTATATAACAAATCCTGTTACAGGGTCTGTATTTACATTATCAGAGAGTAATACTTCTTTGAAGTATGGTGATGGTTCATATGTATTATTGTACATTGTAGCTACAGGGCAAGAGCTTGCCGATATTGATTCGTTTGCAACCCAGAA
>CAZFVG010000176.1:0-1880 GCA_964522135.1 uncultured Methanosarcinales archaeon
CTTTCACTCCACATAAATCGACTTGTCCGAGCATTCTTTTCTTGTTTGCGATGTTGTAATCGAGAATTAGATAATCGTATCTGTCCTGGACCTTTTTGTATAATTCAAGCACGAACCTGTCGTGTTTGTTTGGCCTTTGGAGTTTTTGTCGCAAAATAGATCCTCGAAGTCACGAATCATTCAAGTTATGTTCTATTCCGCTATTCTACTGTATGAACGTTATATATAAACATTATGTCGATAGAAAATATATTTTAGAAATAAACGGCAGAATAACTGTAACTTTCCTCTTACAGGTCCACAACTACTTGGGCGGTATACTTTCCTATATCTTCGTCGTATTTGACATACATCTCGTTGTACGTCACGGCTTTTATCTCTCCATGGCTCTCAAGATTTATGGATTGTGTACCGTGCATTATTGCTTTCAGTTTATAGGTTTCATCAATTTTTATTATCTGTAGTTTATCGACCAATCCTACGAAGAATTCTGCACTCATCATGAATATGACTTCTTCGAGGAATTTGTAAAGGAGAGCTTCAAGGTTTGCTCCATCGACGATTATCTCCCTGTCTTGAAGATCGAATTCATAATTTAGGAGAACATCTATGTCATACATTATGCTCATCATAGCCTCTTGCGAGTTTTTGAAAGCTTCATCCAATGTGAATCCGAATGCCTGAAATTTGGCGTCTGCCGTCTTATCGAAGAATTTGTATTTTTCCGTATCCATACTGAATGATGTGGAATAGGCTTAAAAAATGTTTCTAATTATTCTAGAAAATTCTTTGGCAAATCGATTATCTTTATATTGAATTTTTTAGCCATCTCTCTCTCCCATCTAGCTCCATAGCTTGATTCCCATCCATTGATGAAATAAAATTCTGTTATGAAACCAGCCTCAAATATTGGCAGATAGAACTCTTCAAGTAGAGCGTCGCTTGCCTTGCCATCGTCAACATATTCTTTTTTTAATTCCTGCATCTTATCTTCAAACGGCACTTGCCCGAATACGTGGTGGTCGCCCGATTCGAGTTTTCTTATAGTCCTACCCAATACTTCAAGATTCTTTTCTATTGAGCCAAGCCCTCCAGTAGATATTGGTCCGCATACTTGGACTATCGGTTTTGGCATGGATTTAAGCACGTTAAGCGCTACGTTCAATAATTCTTTATAGGACTCTGAAACGTTTATAGAATCGATCTGTTTTCTTGTATAATATTTTGTCTTAGAATCGTCGCCTTTATTATGTTGGTTCATGTTTCAATGACGAAGTTACTATTATAAAAATTTTCTCATCACCTTAGTATTTCTTAAGAAGATCTCCGATGCTCGCGCCTATCGCACATGGAGCGCTAAGGACTACAACTACTCTCACGAAAGCATATCCTGATGGTAAAAGATATTGTAGACCGAACAGGTATGCAAGACCTAGAGCGACAAGGACGGCAGTTATATAGAATGACACTATCCTCTTCAGCCAGAACTGTCCGAATCTTCTCATGCCTTTGTCTATGATTCTACTATAGCTTATTATGTATATCTCTGCCGTCAATATGAGAAACGTTCCGATTATTATAACATAGAAGTGGGCTTCAGGAAGATTGTTAGCCATGTTTATCAGGTTTCCAGAGAATAGTACGCTGAACCCTACAAATAAAGTGCCTAAGAAGGAACGGATGAAATCCTGTCTTGAGAAATGCTCCGGTATATGATCAATGAGTTTATCTTTTATTCGCTCTACATCATCATGTATCAGGTCGACTTCATACTTTATAGTGTCTATCTCCCTGTGTATCTCCTCAATCGTCCTCACATTACCCCTCTTTTTTTTTATATTATATGATGATGTATTTATTAAGGTTTTTTCTATTTATAT
>CAZFVG010000177.1:0-1880 GCA_964522135.1 uncultured Methanosarcinales archaeon
TTTTGGGAGCGGGGCCGACGAGACTCGAACTCGCGACTTCCTGCGTGACAGGCAGAATTGGGATTTCTGCAATATAGCCTATCTCGCATAACTTCTTAATTCTTCACAGGTTAAGCATAGGAACATATTCTATGCTTTTCCCTATTTTCTATTGTTTGGCAGATAATTCGTAACCAAATCGTAACGAGGTCTTGACATATTTTTTGTATGTGATAGAATATAAGTAATACTATAACCGCAATTATACCAGAAGTCATTTACCCAATTTACCCCCACCGCTTTACTGCGTTTTCATTTTCACCCGATTAGCATTGGGGAAAATGTATCATAGTGTCCGCATCATTGCCCTTTTAGTTTGCGATAGAACGACAAACCAAAAAGGACAGCAACCTACTTAACTTCCCTCACAATAAATAATGAAATTCGGATAAGATTAACTCGGTTGCTGTCCTTGCGGACAAGATGCGGACTTATAAAATAAATCTTAATAAATGTCAATATGATTAAAAGACTTGAGGTGCTGACCATTGAACACGATCACATAAAAGTAAATGTCGAAATAGATTATATCGCCAAGACGATTTCATTAGTCGATATTAACAGCAATCGTGGATGCTTTACCCGATACAAGAAATATGTTTTTGCCAATCGTTCTCTCGACTATATGAAAAAATGGCTTACTATCCTTGACGCTATAAAATATGCCATCATAGAATCAAACAAATTACTTGAGTCTGATATATCTGAAAAGCAAAATTAGAAGAAAGCCGATCTCGATAACGATGATAATATCGGAACAGAAATTCCACGAATGATCGCAAACTTATCAAAAACACAAGTCTTAAATAATCAATATGCTATAATACATATGAACATACCAAAACAGCTAAAAATAGGCGGTCACTTTGTTAAGGTTGATATGAGCGAGGTATTGGATAATAATGGCGAGTCGGAACCTTGCATTAATCTGATAAAGATCAGCAAGGAGATAGCTGAGAGCCAAAAAGAGTCCACTTTGATACACGAGATATTTCATTTTTTAAACACCACCTTTGATCACGGCATGAACCACGCCTTTATGGATAGCTTGGCCGAACAGTTCTATCAAGTTTTAAAAGATAATAATCTTTTAAAATAACATGGCCAGAGCAACTTGCAACTAGTTTGTTCTGCCAACGGTATCGATGGGATACTCATTCCTGTTATGACCCCAATAGTATGAAACGCCAACACAATACCCTTCACGAATTATTATCAATTCAAGCCGGAAGCATCAACAACCTTTTCTCTTATGAAGCCAAGTCTTATAAGGGATCTTTATTACAGGTGAATAAGGATATAAATAAATACATAAAAGCCGGTTGGGTCCAACAGATACCGTTCGACATAAGACCAAGAAACAAACGCCAACAGTATTTTTATTTCGTTACGAGAGGCGGCACAAAAGTTATTGACCGGCTTGAGGACTTCAAACAAAAGATAACCAAGTCATTGAATAACGCCGAACACGAGTCAATGAAGTTTGATGTTGCCTTATCCTTTCTGAGAAACTTCCCCGATTATGAGTTTGATTTTAATTACAAGGCTGACTTTGACGGTATACGACCGGACATATTCATCAAAGCAAAAAACATTCATGACCACCGAGGATTTACTTTCTTTGTAGAGATAGAACGCAAAAAGGAATTCACAAGGATTAGCCGAGACAAAATATTAAGATATAATAAATTCATCAAGGCGGGATTATTTACCAAGAACAGATTATCTCCCAAGACTAAAATATTGTTTGTTTGCGCTAATCACCGCTTCGATATTTATATGAGACCCATTCAATATTCCGAACCGCTCAATAAACCGACTATCAATTTGCTTTACAAGCA
>CAZFVG010000178.1:0-1867 GCA_964522135.1 uncultured Methanosarcinales archaeon
TTCTTCATTTGATGGTATACTAAGCACAGGTGTTTTAATACATAATGATATGCATGTGAACAAATGTTTTCTGGAAGAGGCATATCGATTGCTCAAACCTGAAGGTATAGCTGTAATATCTGTAACGCACCCATCAATATTCAATCCAACGAGCCCTGCAAGAAATACCGAACCATTCTGTGTCAAGTACACTCCGCTAGAAGATAAACCTTACAATGAAAGCCAGAAATTCACTGAACATTACATGGATATCGATAAGAACATGATGCATACAATAGTATGGCATCACACCATTGAGACCTACATAAATGCGGCTCTAAAATCTGAATTAAAATTAATCAAAATAAACGAACCAGTGCTGAAGAAAGAACATCTGCTCATACCTGAATGGGGAACAGCATGTGATTTCCCAGCATATTTCCAGATGGTGTTAAAGAAGGTGAAAACATGAAAAAATCATTAGCTATTTTAGGGTTAGTTGGATTATTGACATGTGGAAATGCCTATTCGCAATCACACGCTAGTAAACCGAGACAAGAAAATTTAATATTGGATTCTCTTTATTCACAGAGATTGCAAAAGATGTTAGAAAGTGCTGACTCAGATGAAGATGAATCTAGAACCAGATTCGGATACACACCCTTTGACATAGCTAAATCAGATCATTTCTTGCTTCGCGCAATCTATCATCAAAATCAGGCATTGATAGAGATAGCAAGACATATGGATGAGAAGAATAGTGTATCAAGATCATACAAAAAAGAATTAAAAGTTTACAAAAAAAAGTGATATACTATGATTGATCGAATAATGCATGGACTTACGGAAGGAGGAATAAAACCTTATTACGATAATTCTTATTCTATGTCAATAGAAACCGTGTTTCATCATCAGGATGGACTAGTAGGAATTTTAGTTGATGATCATGAGCCAGATTTTGAAAAGGTCTTCGATGTTAATGTCAAAGAGATATTCATACTTCCAGTAGCGATGCCTGTGGTTGCTTATGATGAAGCTAAAAAATTATATACTATCACAGGTTACAGTATTGGTCAAGTTCTTGAAGAGAACAGATGGTATAATAAATTGTCACGCGCAATTACCGGAAAAGGCAAACTAAGAGTTATGTTCTTATCTCCGTACGCGATATTCGCTTCGAAAACCATCGATAAAAATACATTAATCTCTCCATTCTATACGAAAGAAGCTTTGGCAAAGATCGAATCTGAAGCGATGATGTACATCCCTCCAATGTTTTAAGGTGAAACAAAATGAAAGAACTACCAAATCCGGAAACATATGAACAAGAGTATAAATACATGCCATGGGGCAAACTAATAGCCGAGGTTATAGATACAGTTGTGAAGGAAGCTCCGCAACATGGTTCAATTCTGGATTTGATGTGCGGTACGGGATATATGCTTGGCGAAATCTCAAGAAGGAGGGATGATTTATGGATATCTGGTGTTGATATAAATAAGGAGTTTATATCCGCTGCAAAAAATTCGCGTTCTTTGCATCACGCATATGTTAATCTTGACTGCGATAATGCGTTATATTGGAAAAATGATTCCAAATATAATATTGTTACATGCACGGCCGGGCTACATCATTTATCTTATGAAAGCCAGACTCCTTTCTTAAAAAGTATCCCTGATAGAATGAGACCGAATGGTATTTTCATATGTGCAGATCCTATGATTGACGATTTTTCAAGTGAAAAAGTAAGAAAAATAGCTTCAGCAAAACTCGGATACGAATATCTATTAGCAACTGTAAATGCCGGTGCTCCTGATGCCATTATAAAAGCTGCTCTTGATGTATTGCATAATGATGTTATGGGATTTGAATACAAGACATCTGTAAA
>CAZFVG010000179.1:0-1807 GCA_964522135.1 uncultured Methanosarcinales archaeon
GTAATCTATCTCTCCGCCAAGTTCACAGTATGGAAATCTATCTTGAAGAACCGCCTTGCCATCTTTTATAGTTGTCTGTCCTATCGTAAATTTGTCGCCGCACGTGTACGATATTATAACTCCATCAAGCGCCTGCTTTGTGTATTTGTCATATGTAGTTATCGTTATTGTCCTATTTGTTTTCTGGAGCGACGATTCTAGACTTACGGATGGTTGATTGAATATGTTCACAGTAGTTATATTCTCGCTTACTGGAACATTCTGTCTTATGGTCGCCTCCATCGCGTAGTTGAAAGTGTAGCCTTCGCCCTTGAATGCACTAGGGTCAGATATAGTTACGACTACAGGATACGACAGATCGTATCTGAAACTGTAATCATTTACGGCGAAATTAAGCATCTTAAGGAATATACTATTGCCGGCGTCGAATGTCTTTGGTTTTATTATCTCCTCGTTTCCTATACTAAAATATATGTCTGAACCAGGATAATATATATTTGCATTCAAATCAAAATACGAATTGTTCGATACCTTGAGCATCATACTCTTGTAAAGCCCCTCTTCAAATGGTATATATTTCGGATTCTGTTCTCTACTAATGAGCTGGTGTGCGTTTCCTGCGTTGGCTATCTGGAGAAGCATAGTATATGGCAAAACATCGCTCATCAGTTTGTCTTTTACCTCTGATCTTATCCAGTATTTCTTTGTGTTGACGAACATGTCAAGTCCTGACATAGGAGGCAACTTATCCGAATCTACACCAGAGTATACTGATATAAGATTGAGTGTGTTTCGCTCAAGGAATGTATAGTTAGCCTCAGCATCCCGTATTTCCTCAGCCAATTGGTATATGTGTTTAAGTTTTACATCCTGCATCGTATAGAAATATGGTATAGTATCTACTTTTCCAGTGCCCTTAACCGCTATAGTCAATGGATAATCTATCTTGAACGATACTGAATCTTCTGTTATTATTGTATCTGCAGTTATATTTCCAGGAGTTATATCGAATCTGTCTGAGAACGATGTAAAATCAAGACATTTATTCATATTATTCTCAACATAGTGATTCAACTGCTCTTCCATAGAATTATCTCCTTGATATGGAAGAACGCACTTCACTGAATTGCTGCATACAGGAGGATTTCTTATGACGAGACATCCTAATGATGATTGTTCACATGATTTATCATAATACCAGTATGGAAGATATAATGGTTCAGAGACAAGAACATCAGATTGGTACGGTCTTATATCCACCTTCATTCCACTAAATTCTATATATCCGCCTGACTGCCCTAACTTTACGAGCGCCTCTTTTGATATAGTATTAAGACAATCAGTAACGTATAATTGTATAGGCCTAACCTGTTCATCAACGACCAACTCTTGTACCGGAGGTCTTACAGTATTATAAGAATTCTTTACGTAAACGACTAACGCCACGGCAAATAATATTATTATCCCTAATATTATGAAGATAGTTATCTGTCCTTTTCTTCCAAAAAATTTTTTATTGTTTGATTTATTGATAGTTTTCATAATTCTCATTCCATAAACCCTGGAGGAACTGTGTTCCCAACGACTTGAACGTTAGGAGACAGTACTCTATTGCCATTCTGGTCTATTTGATTTATATAACCCTGAGCCTGTGCATCCTGCGCTGGGTTCCATGGAGATCCTGTATCGAATGCATTTGCCAGCACATCCCTGCAGTATTCTGTCTTTCGTTGAAGAGAATCCTGCGGCGGGAATCCCGGGTCAGAGAACTCAATCCATAACTGATGCAAAACGAGCGGAGTACTGA
>CAZFVG010000180.1:0-1771 GCA_964522135.1 uncultured Methanosarcinales archaeon
GTTGTTAGGCAATGGAAATCCCGTATGTGGAAATGGAATATTAGAATCAGGAGAACAATGCGAAGGCACGAACTACACAATACCATGCAGCCTATATAGCAATTTCGGTTATGGAACAGCCGTATGCAACAGTCAATGCAAATATGATCTTTCAGGATGCTTTGCAAATATCACATCACCTCCATTATACAGTGGCGGACCAAGGTGTGGAAATAACGTTGTAGAATATCCAGAACAGTGCGATGGAACTTCAGGCTTAAGTACCGCATCATGTAAGCTACTAGGTTATACGGGCGGAACAGTCATGTGTTATAGCAACAACTGTACATATGATACTTCAAGATGTACGAACAGCAATAAGTGCAGTAACGGAATATTCGACAACGGAACAGAGAGCGACAAGGATTGCGGAGGAAGCTGCGCTCCATGTGCACTGAACAAGACGTGCTTTGGCAATAGTGATTGCGTAAGTAACAAGTGCGTATCAGGCAAATGTGTCGTCGATACTTGCAAGAACGGAGTGTTCAACAATGGAACAGAGACGGATGTAGACTGTGGCGGAAGTTGTCAGACAAAATGCGTCATCAACAAGAATTGTCAGATAGGAACTGACTGCGCGTCAGGATATTGCACAGCAGGCAAATGCACTGTTAATCCGTGCAGCAACGGAGTCCTTGACCCTGGCGAGATAGATGTAGACTGTGGCGGAAGCTGTTCATTATGCTCTGTTGGACAAAAATGCACGGGCAACAATGATTGTGGAAGCGAGAATTGCGTCAATGAGATATGTGCAGGGCCTGTATCTCAATCCTCGGGAATGGGAGATATAAAACTCATAGTCTTGATATTAGGAATAGTTCTGACACTCGGAGGGACAGGATACGTAGTGTATAAGACGTTCATGACAGACAATAAGAGGCCGCCATCACATGGAGGCGTCGCAAGCCAGACAAGAACTGAAAAGCCAATTATCGCTGATCCTAGGATGATTGAAAAACAGAGAGAGGCAATAGAGAAAAGAAAAGAGACAAGAGATGAGCAGAGAAAATATTTGCTTAAGAGTCTTGGAGTCTCAGAGGCAACGGGCGTCGAGGAGCAATCGAGGAAAACTCCAGTAAGAACTAGCGTGAATCAAGTCAAAGAATCGACAGAATCTAAGATTTCAGATAAACCATCAAAGGAAACTTCAGAAGATTATGTTGAGATAGGCAGCGTAGGTCAAAAACAGAAGAAGGCCCAAGGGAATGAAGACGACACATTCAACAGACTTCAGGGAATAAGTAAAGGCAATAGCAATCAGGATGTATTCAGGAAACTTCAAGGAATGGGCGATGATAAGCTAGTAGCCAAGATATCGAAGATATCGAGTACGCCGGAAAAGAGCATAAAAACAGTTCTGAGCAGCAAGATGAGCGATGCCGACGCGATTAACCTCTTCGGAGATATCGCTAAAGAAAAACTTCAATCTGATGTTTTCAAGGAGATACTATCAGACCTACTCAAGAGCGAAAGATTAAGCAAAGAGAATGTTTCTCACATTCTGTTCGAGTATATGGATAAAGGATTGCTAAACCGTGGCGACGTCGCAAAGATATCTTCTGAATTAAAGATAATATAAAATTATATAGATGACTCCTGAACATCATCAATAGGTTTATAGATAAATATCGTCGATAACAACACAATATCAAGATAACGGTAATAAAATGCAAAGAAGAAAAAAAGGACAGATTGCAGGACAGGTTTTCATATACATAATGGCTGTAATAGT
>CAZFVG010000181.1:0-1769 GCA_964522135.1 uncultured Methanosarcinales archaeon
AGTTCTTTGAAGTTCATATGTTTAGAACAATTATATAATATATAAATATTACTACTTTGTAATGGATATTTTTTAGAATTATTGTTTCTTCTTCTTTCTGAATTTCTCTTTGATTTTTCCGCCTATCCTTTTGAATTCTTCACCAAGTCTTCTGATGTGTCTGTTCGTAGCGTGTTTAAGATTCTCAGACTGTTTCTGCCACTCGATTGAATAATCTCTGAAGACGACATGAAGCTTCTCGACCTTCATATTATATCTGTTGAAGAACACAATATTCTCTATAGGCACCAATACACGCTCTTTTGGAGTCTCATCAGAATATCCCATGCTTATTATTGCCTGAGGCCTGACTTCTACAGGTATATCAAACATAGATTTTATTTTATCCTCTTCAAATGCGCCTATCCAGCATGTTCCAAGGCCTGCATCAGTCGCTGCAAGCATCAAATTCTGCATCGCTGCAGCGCAATCCTGTATCGTATATAGCCTTTTCCCGCGAAGTCCGTAATACATCTCGTATTTTTCTGGGACGGCTGACACTATTATTAAAACTGGAGCAGTCTGTATCCAGTACTGATCTATTGCGTATGCCGCAACCTGTTTTATTAGCTCTCTGTCTGTGACTATTATAAATCTCCAATCCTGGACGTTGCCTGCGCTTGGCGCTTTACGCGCCGCATCAAGAATTGTTGTTATCTTTTCGAACTCTACAGGCTTATCAAGGTATTTTCTTACAGAACGCCTATTATTTATCGCCTCTAGAGTGTTCATGCTCAATTCTAGTCATTCTTATTTAAAAATATTTTCAATAACAACAGATTTTTGGTCATTTATGATAAATTTTATATATTTCCTGATTTAGGATATATTTCTTATGGATAACCCTTTAATCATCGGTCAATATGGTATAGGCGTGTCTTATGAATTAGTCCCTCCTAAAGAGCCGTTATGTTATGAATTGGTTAGGTATGATTTCTCAAAGACAATTGCGGAAGATAGAAGAAGCGCCGTATTCATTGGACGTAGAGATTATCAGGAGATATGTGATATGTTCGTAAAGAAGAGTTCTGTTATTTTTGATAAAGCAGAGCACATATTCAATAGTAATATACCGACGAATAGCTCGCAATACGATTTAGAAAAAAAGGCAAAATCATCACATAGCACGCTTGGTCTTTCAGATTTGGAGAAAGAATAATTCTTATTAATCTTTGTTATATCTTTTATTTCAGCCTATTTCCGCATGAGTGGCAATAATTTGCGATTGCAGTATTCGTTGTTCCGCACTTTCTGCATCTGACGCTATGCTGCTCTGTGTTGTGGATAGGATGTTGATGCTGTGGTATCGCCTGATTATTCTGGGTAGACTGCTGTACTTGTTTTTTAATCTCTTGTACAGGTCCTTTGTATCCGTGACCTTTATAATACGCGTTTGTGTGTAATCTAGAGGCCTGTCCAGATTGGAATTGCTGCGACATAGGTCTCTGTGTCTGTTGTTCTTGCTTTGCCATGTCTTGCACGGCTTTGTCTACCCTGTTTATAGGCTCAGGTTGCTGCTCGAATTGTCTTACTTGCTCTTTTTCAGCGTGCTCTTCCATCGTGACTATCTTTGGTTCTACTCCCGGCTGCACAGAATCGATTATTGATTTTGACGAATCCACCCTCTTGAAAAATAATTTGATTATCCCTACGATTATGAATATTCCTCCGACGAAAAAGAAAACCGCCATCGCCGTGTTGGGTTGTCCATTCCGTGGGACACCCCAGTA
>CAZFVG010000182.1:0-1761 GCA_964522135.1 uncultured Methanosarcinales archaeon
CTCTTCCTAAATACTCATATAATACATTTATTAAGTTTGCGTTAAATCAGATCAATAATGATATATCGATAGATAAATAAGAAAATATTAAAACACTTAGCATATCAGCATAGCGTGAGTGTTTACGATAAGATTCTTGATGAAGTGAAGAAAAGCATAAGGCCAGATAAGCTTATATTAGAGGATGTAGATAATATAGTTCTAGATATAAACGAATCGCTCTCGAAAAACAAGATAGACGCGGAATGCTCGCCAGGTGGCAGCATAGCTAAAGGCACATTTCTAAAGAACGATTATGATATAGACCTATTCATCAGGTTCAATCAAATGTATAAAAATAAGGACATATCCGGTATATCTGAAAAGATCCTAAAACCTATCTGTAAAAGGTTAAAGAAGCCTTTAGAGAGAATACATGGCAGCAGAGATTATTTCCAGTTCCACATAAAAAAGAATGGAAAAGTATTAGACTTTGAGATAATACCCGTAATATACGCGCGCACTGCAGAAGAGGCAGTGAACATAACCGATCTAAGCCCTGAGCACGTACTATGGGTCAAGAAAAAAACGGCGAATAATGAGAAATTGCTCGACGATATAAGACTCGCAAAACAGTTCTGCAAAGCAAACAAGGTATATGGCGCTGAGTCTTACATAAACGGTTTTAGTGGTCACATACTAGATATATTAATCATCTATTACGGATCATTCGTTAAGCTTTTAGAAGAGTTCTCCGAAAAAAAACCGAGTATCGACCATCCAATAATAATAGATTCAGAAAAAAAATCAAAAAATCCTCTTAAAGACCTGAATAAGAGCAAAATTTCTCCTCTAATAATAATAGACCCAGTACAAGACGATAGAAACAGCGCGGCAGCCTTGAGCGAAGAGAAATTATTAATGTTCATAGATTCAGCAAAAAAATTTCTGAGAAATCCATCCAAAACATTTTTTGAGATAGAAAAATTTAACCTTGATAAGAAAGTAAAGGAATCGATAAAAAAAATAAACTCTATAAACACCAGCACAGCGCTAATAGATATAACGGCAAATGATGGAAGTAAAGATATAATGGGTACAAAAATATTAAAAGTTTATGAAGCGATGTGCTCTCATTTAGAATATAATGATTTTAAGGTCCTAGATTCGGGATGGAATTTTGATTATGAGAAAAAATCAGGCATAATATATATGATTATAGACAATGAAATATCAAAGGAGATAATCCGTGATGGTCCGCCATTAAGCATTAAGGAAGATTATGAAAAATTTTTGGAGAAACATAAAAAATTAAATCATAGGACGATGATAAAAGGTCAGCGGGTATATGCAGTGATGCCAAGAATATTTACCGACCCAAAGAACTTTTTGATAGACCTTTCAAAAAAAGGTTTCATAAAAGATAAAGTTAAATCAATAAAGATAAGATGAACAAAAAAATTAATAATACAGGAGGGATGCAGGATTGGAAAAGATTTTGGATTATATCATCAGTTTCCATTATTCTAGGAGCTCTTAGTTTCCTTTTGGATCATATTATTCTCATAGCAACGGGCTTAGTCCAGAATCGTGTAGTGACATATTTTTTCTATTCAATAACATTGCTCGGCGAAACATATGTATTCGCAGGAATTGCAGTACTGCTTACATTAATTCTGATAATAAACAAAAAGCCATTCCTTGCATTTATAGCCACAGTATGTGTGAATACTGAAGCAATTTTCATATTAAAGATGCTCATCAACAGGCCAAGACCGTTTG
>CAZFVG010000183.1:0-1760 GCA_964522135.1 uncultured Methanosarcinales archaeon
TTTTTCTTTTCTTCGGCCATAATGCCTCTTTTTTTGAAGTGAGCGCGATGATACGCCCATAACTACTTTGAAGTCTAAAGCTCACCTAGTTATATTGTATTCATAGAAACTTGGATTTATAAAACTTTTCTTTTAAATTAAACTAGATTTCAAGCAGGACTGTGCTTATTATCTTAGATGTCGTTAGCCATTATTTTATACAATCCTATTTTCTTGTAAGGCTTATCGTGAATCCGATTGTTTGGACTATCTTTGAACCTGTCTTTTCGACTATCTCTGTGAAAGTCTCATCCTTGCCATGCTCATCAATGTATGTTTTCAGAATCTTTACCTTGACAAAATTCTTCTCTTTCAGCTCTTTTTTTATGTTTGATATGACTTGGTCTGTCGGTCCCTTCTTCCCGATTATTATTCTTGGTGTCGTAACCTTTGATATCCTTCTCAATTCTTTCAGTTTCTTATCCATTGTTTCACCTATAATCATTACGCCATTATTTCTTTATAGAACATCCTTGTGGAAGATTCCTTATTATCTCATCTAGATCTCCATCTATTGCTCTATGGATCTTTTTTGCGACATCGCTCAGCTTATCATCGCCCTGCACTACTTCAATATACCTTAAGCCTTTGTCTTCGCATTGCCTCTTCACAGCAAGCACTGGACCGGTCATTATTCTTCCTATGTTGCACACCGCAAGGTTGAGCTTTGCTGTTATATAATTTCTTTTTCCATATATCATGAATGCGCCCTTAGCGATAGATTCTCCTGATTTGGCCTCTTTACTGACCTGATCAGGATTCACCCAATATACCTCTGCGACGCTCCTCTCCGCTCTCCATTGCCTGCTGAAGCTCGCGCATAATTCGGCAGATTCTGTTATTGTCTTTTCAGGGATCTTTTTGCCATCGACATTTTTTACGACGACAAACGGGCTTCCTGGTTCATCCGTATGGAACACTATGTCGTCTTTGTCTGTATATTTTTTTATTATCATGTCGTTTGTTGTTGCATCCCTTCCGCCAATCACAAGAAAATCATCACTGGATATGAACCATCTGAACCTCTCGAACCACTCCTTCTTCTGTTTTGGTTCAGCTAATTTCTTCTTTACAGCCATGGCATCGGATTCTGCTTTCTCTAGCCTGTCTTTATACATCTCTATAGTCTTCTTTATTCCAGGGACCTTCTTTTTGAGTTTCTTTGCTCTTTCGAAATAGATTTCCGCATTCTCTTCGACGCTTTTGCTTGTCTGAAGCCTTATTTCCATGTTCATCAAGCTCATTATGGAAACAGTTTTATAAATTTAATCAGAATTAATTACAGCTACCTATATCATCTATGTATACATACTTCTCTGCGCATATCTTTTCTTGGCCGCCAAGTGTTATGACCGGCGATATCTCGACACGGAATTTGCCGCTCTTCGTATAATCTATATTCTTTGTCTTGACATCACCAGATTTTATGCTGCTGTCCGGTATGTCTACATCGTCCGTCTGGAAGTCTGGCGTGATGACACGCATCTTCATGCGCGTTATATCTGTGCTTCCGATATTTTTTATCATGACGTTGACCTTGCTGTTGAGTGTGTCGTAGCAGAATAATGGCTTATCATTTATCTTCTGGACCTCTATTTTTGTTTCAGAGCAGTCGCCTACTGCAACAGCATCCTTGCCCCAATTCATTATCATGGTGCCTATGCTTACAGCGAATGCTATAAGAAGGACTGTAGCTATCAGCGGAGAAATTCCTCTGCGCC
>CAZFVG010000184.1:0-1755 GCA_964522135.1 uncultured Methanosarcinales archaeon
ACTCTGAATTCTCACCGCACACTATATTATTCATGACGGATTTGCTGTCCTCTCCTTCAAGTATGGTATGCTGCTCTATCATCGTGAGCCTTGAATCCTTGTCTATATTTATCCAGTTCATATCCGCGTCTTTTCCTAGAATCGCTGATTTTCTTCCGTATACGACATCTTTTGCGGAAAATTTCCTCTCTTCAATTATCTGTGCTGAAGAACCCTTCTCCATTATCACATCTAAGAAATCTGTTATTATGGAAGCGTGCTCGTCCGAATGATTTTCTGGATGATGATTCATTATCAGGATGTTTACTTTTGATCCATTCCTGATTATTATCACGAGATGGTTGTATGAATTCCCTTCTATAACTCTATCTATCTTCAAGAATTCATCATCTGATACGCCATGTTCTACTACGAGAAGGCTCATGTTCGATAGGGCAAGATGAAGATAATCCAGCTTGTTCATTCCTGAAGCTGATTTTGATGTATGGTTCCCTGAAATTTGCCTCAAGATATCGTCCTTGAAGTCTTTGTCGAAATTTTTGTCATGGATGAACTCATGAAATTTTATCAGATGGACAGATTTATTATCGAATAGCGTGTTATGTTCGTATGTGATGTCTGTTCTTCCCTCACTCATGCTTGAATCATAGTCTATGAACTCTAAATCTGTTCGTATATTTAATCCGTGGTGCAAGTTCTCTTTTTTTGCGTTGTGAAATTTTTCAAGGGCGAACATCCTGTCATCGTCAAGGCCTTTATTCTTCAATCTATTACGTAGCTCGTCGCTCACTTCAAAACCCATGTTATATTCTTGATTTTCCATTTGTGCAATCTATATTTACCATTTATCCGAGCGTCCCTTCCATCTCGAGTTCTATTAGCCTATTCATTTCTACGGCGTATTCTAATGGAAGCTCTTTTAGCAGAGGCTCTATGAATCCTGAGACGATCATCTGGATAGCCTGTTCCTCACTAAGCCCTCGGCTTTGCAGATAGAATACCTGTTCTTCAGATATCTTTCCGACACTAGCTTCGTGAACTATATCCACATTCTGCTCTTCTGCATCGATGCTTGGATATGTATTGCTCTGTGATTTCTCGTCGAACATCAAGGCATCGCATGTGACAGAGCACCTGCTGTTCGTCGCGCCGCGACTCACCTTTACAAGCCCGCGATATACTGTTATACCGCCGTTCTTACTAAGGCTCTTACTCTTTATTGTGCTCGTCGTATTTTTTGCCAAGTGATAGACCTTTGCTCCAGTATCCTGATTCTGACCATTCCCTGCGTAGGCTATAGATATATGGTCTGCCTTTGCTCCTGGCTCCAGAAGAAGGCTCGTCGGGTAAAGCATGGTTACACCGCTCCCAAGATTTCCAGAGACCCACTCCATCGTGGCATTCTCTTCGACCATCGCTCTTTTTGTGTTAAGATTGTAAGTGTTCCTTGACCAATTCTCGACAGAAGAGTAGCGCATCCTCGCATTCTTATGAACAAATACTTCGACGCATCCGGCATGTATTGACGATGCATTGTATAATGGGGCGCTGCAGCCCTCGATATAATGGACCTGTGCTCCTTCGTCAACGACTATTAATGTGTGTTCGAATTGTCCCATGCTCTTGGTGTTCATCCTGAAATACGCCTGTAAAGGCATATCGACCTTCACGCCCTTCGGTATATATATGAATGTCCCGCCACTCCATACAGCTCCGTGGAGTGCTGCGAACTTATGAAGTTTCGGAGAGACGCAT
>CAZFVG010000185.1:0-1726 GCA_964522135.1 uncultured Methanosarcinales archaeon
TTGACAACTAGTCGTACACCAATAATATTTGCCTTATATCTAAGGCTCAAGCGTAAAATATATCCTCTTTCTATCCTTTCCTTTATTTTCTATGCTAAGCAGCATAATCTTTCCGATTTCTGATAATGATTTCACATGAGTTCCGCCGTCGGCTTGGATATCTATCCCATCGATTTCAGTAATCCTCAAAATAGGTATATCAGGAGGAAATGCGCCAGCAAGTTTTACTATGCCAGGAATCTTAAAAGCCTCCTCTTTTGGAAGGTAATAATTCTTCACGATCAAGTTTGTATCTAGTATTGCATTTGCGTCTTTAAGATATTCTTCTACCTTCTCCTTTGTGAACTCAGGCATATTGAAATCAATCCTACTTTTTTCAACTCCAAGTTCATTGCCGGTTGCTAATATACCACCGTCTCTATATAACACACAGTCAATAAGGTGAGCCGCTGTATGCATTCGCATAAGCTTATGTCTTTTTTGCCAATCAATCACGCCATGAAGCGTATCTCCCGTCTTCAATCCAAGTCTATCCACTCTATGAAGTATTCTTCCTTCACGTTTGATTACTTCTGTTACGGCGTAGACGGAGCCATCCTGGTTTAGAACACCTATGTCCGAAGGCTGTCCACCACCTCTAGGATAAAACAGGGTTTGATTAAGCACAGCGTATATATTACCATCTGATTCCATGACATCAACTATCTCTGCGTCGAACTCTTTCTGATATGAGTCATCAAGATATAATTGTTTAGTCTCCATTTAGCACCTATTTGAAAACATGTCCGGTTTTGAAGGACCATAACGCAAGATCCAGTTCATCAACGTCATATCCATGCTTATCAGCATAATCTTTTATGCTTGATTCCATCTCTAGATACCTTTTCGGGCTCGTAGGATTTTTGGCGTTGTCAAATACATTAAGAGCATGCATTATATTTATTACATGCCTATCCACTATACATAGACCTCTACATCCGATATTTCTCAGGAAATGTCTTGATTCTTTATACCCGAGCCCCTTAACGTTATGGACAAGAAATTCTCTTGCAGCGATAGTGTCTTTTGGTAGCGAAGTCAATGCAGAATAATACGTTCTTGCGCCGATTATATGCTTTGCCTTATTATTGTGGAACCTCGTGTTCCGCCTAAGCATATTCGCCAATTGTTTATGGTTAAGATTCAACAGCTTATTGACATTTTCTATTCGTATAACCTCTGCGACTTTTAGTGCCTTGCTTTGAGGTGTACATATACAAAAACATAATTCTGTGAATAATTCGTTTCTACTTCTTTCTTTTGAGAACTCCTTTAATCTCTCCTTTATAGTCTTTTTATTCTTTAGATAATGGCTCTTAAGCCCTTTGTGAGTTATTGTGCTTTTCATTTCTAATAATCTATCATTCTTTTACAAATATCAATATGTTTCCCCTGCCTTTCTTTATTTTGCGTATCTTTCCCTTATGCTCAAGGTCCGCAACTATCAAGCTTATTTTTGCCTCAGATAGAGGAATCTCTTTTCTTAAATCCTTTTGTGTGATGCGTTTTTCTTTTTTCATGATTCCTAAAATTTTAGAGTCATATTCATCTAGGTCAGGCGCGACCACATGTTTATGCTTTCTTAAAAATATAAACGCCAAAAGACAAAGCACAAGAATAGCAAGCAAAATGACAAGGTATACCCATAAGGGGATTGTGGTGTCATTAGTATTGATGTCTGTATTTA
>CAZFVG010000186.1:0-1666 GCA_964522135.1 uncultured Methanosarcinales archaeon
TGTAGAGAGAGTAGAGCCTAGGCAAGAGCAGAGGTCTGCGCCAACGTATCAGAATATAGTTCCAACAATTGATCAATTATCTGAGCAGAAAAAACCGGCTCCAGAATATACTGATACGAATTTTGGTCACAAATCATTATCGCAGGCGTTTTCTGAACACGATACTCATAATAATGCCATCGAGGCAATAAAAGAACAGATGTCGCATGAGCATATTGTCTCGCTCGAAGACAGAGGAACAGAATTCGATGACACACCAGCACATACTGAGATTCCAAGAGCATTACCGTCTGAAGAGCCGCAACACGGTGAACAGCTTTCAGAAGCTCCAAAGCTTGACGCCCAAAGGCTTGTCGAGATGATGGAAGAGGATGGAAAACTCGAAGAGCACACTCGAGAGATAAAAGAGAAACCAAAGGATGTAAAACCTAAGGAAGAGTACGCAGAGAACAACATCGATCTGAACAACATGTTCAACTTCGGCAAGAGATAAATTCTATTATATTCGATTCAGAGATGATTTATTCTGGATGCCTATTAAACCAAAACCTTTATAAATAATACCCTACTACAGAGTAACAACAAGTTTATTTGGGGGTTTAAAATGAAATTGAGACCATTGATATTTATTGCAAGTCTACTTGCATTAACTGGTGTTAGTACACAATATGTTAAGGCCGATGAGAATTCTATGAAAAGAGCGGCTCAGAGTCTATCATTTTCAAAGCAACTCAATACATTGCAGTTCCCTGGATTGACATTATACGACAATTCAGCCAATCCAAACAATATGGGATTTCGCGGTTACAGTGCAGTAGCAGATTCGACGTTGCCAGACACATTGATTTCGGCGGCAAAGAACGACAATATAATGTTCTTCTATAAGACAAATAATAACGGTACAGGAGTTCACATACCTCAGTATGGAGATGTCCTTGTACCAAGCTCACAGAGCGATTCAACAGCATACTTAAGATTTGTACGTGATGGATCGATAGATTCGACTTTCATAAACGTTGCACCATACGTTCAAAGTCAGATAAACGATAGGCAGGTCCAATTGAATGCAGGAAAGACTTTCATCAGCAGGGTATCGCCTGTTTTCGGGGATAAAAATGCAGGACAGACTTTAAGCGACAGCGTAAGCGTTTCTGGAAACAATGTCACTGCAGTAATAAGCAATGATTCATTATATCTTACTCCAAAAAGCGTAGGAACATCAACGGTAACGATTGCAGGTTGGGACGGAAATAATACGTCGACAACTATGAGTTTCAAGGCCACGGTCGCTGGACCAACATCAGTTGATGACAAGGTCAATGAGACTCCAACTAATTATGGTCTGCAGCAAAATTTCCCAAATCCATTCAATCCATCAACAACAATAGATTATACATTGAAGGATGAAGGAAACGTAAGCCTTAAAGTCTACGACGCGCTCGGAAGACAGGTGTCTGATCTTGTCAACGGAAAAAAGTTGGCAGGAACTTATAGCGTACAGTTCAATGGCGCAGGGCTTGCCTCAGGAAATTATTATTATACATTGTCTGTCAACGGCAAGGAGACAGTCAAGAAGATGGTGCTGCTAAAGTAATGCACTTATTTAAGTAAAAAAACAATAAAATTATAAATCAAAATAAATTACTAGAGAATGATAACGGGGGTA
>CAZFVG010000187.1:0-1633 GCA_964522135.1 uncultured Methanosarcinales archaeon
AATAGGTGTTGTTATAATGATACTTGCCGTAATGTCAGATGTCGCCCTTCGCAAACAGAATGATGGACGCGTCGTCGTGTATTATCAGAAAGTATTAATTCCGCTCGCATACCTGATTTCAGCAAGCCTCGCGATGTTTTTTATCATAAGAATATTCATATTGTGAATATAATTCATAAATAAAGGTGGAACTATGAGTAAAGAAGATGATGTGAACAATTTCATAAATAAGATAAATCAAGTGACGAAAGACAAGAAACTCGATCTATCGAGCGACGAAGACCTATCAATAGGCATAATGAACCTTATATCAATAGAAGAACACTTATTCTTCACAGCAATGAAGACAGAAAAGGACATGTACCAAGACCTACTGTACCAAGTCCGCGAGATGAGAAAAGAACTCCTAAAAAAAATAATAAAAGATTATGAAGGCGAAGTATGGTGCACATCAAAACACCTTCTTTCAGCATCAATGAGATTAATGGAAGTCGGAACGAAAGCCTTAGGCAAAGGCGATAAGAAAGAGGCAGCCGAATTCTTCGCAAAATCATACGAACTATACTCAATGTTTTGGGCGATACAACTTGACATGCTCAATGTCAAAGACACAGGAAAAATCGCCGGAAGCACAATAGATACAGAAAAGAAAGAACAAATAATAAGCGAATCAAAAAATGAACATTACATATCACAAGAATTGAACAAGGAAGACGAAAATAAGCCAGGCTTCATGAAAAAAGTCACAGGAGCACTCAAGAAAGCGATAGATTGCTGCAAAGAATGACGCTAGTTTAATTCATTGCGTAGGTGTGCTCTTCAGCATCAAATAATGGTATAGGCTCTAGTTCTTCAATTATCTCTGGAAACCTCTCTCGTAATTCTGAGCAGATGTTATTTAGTTCATGAAGTGATTTGGTATATATCTGACTTATTATATTTATATCGCCCGATGTCGTGCAGACATAGATAGAGCCGTCAATCAAGCTTAAGTGCTCGCAGAGTGGCTGAAGTGCCTTATGGTTTAGTACTTTGCATTTGATGTTCAAGAAAAATGTTTCGAGGCCTAAAAATGACGGCCTAATTATGGTTCGATAGTTAAGTATTATTTTTCTTTCTTCGAGACTTTTTATGTGTTGTCTTATAGTTTCCCTGTTAGTGTGATATTTTTGTGCTATTATCTCATTAGATACTCTTGCATTATTTGCAAGTTCAGAGAGGATGCTGCTGTCAAGTTCCCCTATATTTTTCATGTTAGGAATTTCTTTTTCTGATATGTATCTATCTTTTACTCCGAATAATCCTGCATATGTGTCCTTATATTCTTTTAGATGGCATGTATATGATACTTTTATGCTTACATTTTTGTTTTCTTTGTTTAGCACTTCAAACATACTGTCGATGAATTGTCTCTGTGTTAAATTGTTATTTGCTGAGAATGTGATTATATAATTCCATCTTCCACCACTGTGACCGATCCAGTGAATGTTCGGTAGTGTCTTGAGCTTTGAAAGTATTTCCTTTTCGGACAATCCGTTTATGTTTAGAAATAGTGTATATATCTCGCTTGAGAATGCTTTCATGTTTATTCTCGCGCTATACCTTATGATAAGACCTTTTTCAAGGTTATTTA
>CAZFVG010000188.1:0-1594 GCA_964522135.1 uncultured Methanosarcinales archaeon
CTATAGGTATAGCTTCTTCATTCACTAATTCCTTGATCACGTCTTCAATAGCATGTTTTCTGTCATCTGATATCTTTTGAAATCTTGTCTTAGATTTTATAGGTTTATCTACTTTAGGCTCTTTCTTTGCTGGTTTTTTAGTCTTCTTAGCCATTTTTAGATGTCAAAAACTTTATTTTTCAATCATGATCAAGGACTGTCCCGGACTTAGTCCAGAGTTCTTGACATAAATCCCTCAAGCTCTGTAAGTATCACACAAAATGCTTGATAAGAACTTGAGTTCTTAGCCCCAACATATTATAACAATATAGTGTATTCTTGGGGAGATGCCTTTATAAACTTTATGTTTTTTAAAGAATTATAACCACTAAAAAGAGATAACAAAAAATAAATGTTAGGAAATCACTCCTTTCTCTTCTTCTTGCTTTTCTTGATTTCTTTCTCCAAATCTAATTCATCGAGGAGCTCTTTATATCTATTTCTTATTGTAACCTCTGTAACTCCTGCGACATCAGCGACTTCACGCTGGGTTCTTTTCTCGCCATTCATGAGCGCCGCAACATATAATGCAGCAGCAGCTATTCCTGTAGGTCCTCGTCCAGATGTTAACTCGATTCCCTGGGCCTGTTCTATTATCTCTACAGCCCTGCTTTGAGTTTCCGGACCTAGTTTTAAAGTCGATGCGAACCTTGCGATATAATCAGACGGATTGCTTGGCAATATAGTTATGCCCAGTTCTCTTGTTATGAATCTATACGTTCTTCCTATCTCTTTTTTTTCGATATTGGAAGCCTCGCTCAATTCATCAAGAGTCCTTGGAA
Source organism: uncultured Methanosarcinales archaeon (assembly GCA_964522135.1). Taxonomy (GTDB): domain Archaea; phylum Nanobdellota; class Nanobdellia; order Woesearchaeales; family UBA9642; genus UBA9642. The sequence goes on from CAZFVG010000188.1 coordinate 822, forward strand.
CATCGTGTCTCCTACACGCAGCATATAACGCTCCTGCAACAACTGACTCCATGCTTCTACCCCTGACAAGTCCCTTTCGTACTGCAAGAGTATATATCCTTGAACCCTCTTCCTCGACGGATTGAGGCAATTTTAAATATGATGATACTCTCTTAAGCTCTGCTAATGCAAGTTTAAGGTTTCTTTCAATGGCAGTACTTATCCTGTTCTGCCATTTTCTTAATCTGAAGAATTTATTCTTTCCTGCTTCATCGAGCTGGTATAAATCGGCTTTCCTACCTACATCAGTACCGAGTCCCTGATCAAATTGAGTATATGACATCGGCGCACCGGTCCTTCTCTTTCTTGCAGCGGCTTCGCTGTCGACTTCACGCCATTCCTGGTCGAAGTCTACGAGTTTCTCCTCTACTACAAGACCACAATCTCTACAAGTGATCTCTCCCTTCTCTTTATTCCAGGCAAGATTAGTACCGCCGCATTCTGGGCATTTTTTGACCTGAGCTGACATAGTGATAACCTCCTATCAAGTATTATATAGGTATTAACTATGCATGTTTCCCCCAACATAGTTAGATTTATAAAAAAAATGCGTTCATTATTTATAAAGTTTGTGGTATTTTAGAGAGTTCTTATATCGCTGCATTGAATTTTCTTGTTCGATAATAACGAATTTTTTTAGTAAAGTTTTTAAATAAGTTTAGCCTAAATTATTTTTATGTTCAAAAAGAGGGGACAGGGCCAGTCATGGTCCTTAGACATAATTCTTGCGCTCG
>CAZFVG010000189.1:0-1572 GCA_964522135.1 uncultured Methanosarcinales archaeon
CACTGCCAGAACCTAATATGGTTTTTTCAAATGTCTGTCCTGTTGTATAATTTACACAACTTGGTTTTGATGTCGTCGAACTATTAGGTGTGCTATATATCGCTGGAGGTCCGCTACATCTTTCTGTAGCGACGGTCCCAAAATTCGTGTCGTCGCAATATTCGGCATCTTTCTTTATCTCAGAAACGGATCCCGTGCAAGTATTTCCACTGTCGCCAGAACATTTCCTGACGAATGTCTGCTCCAATATGTCGTTGTCCATTCTTCCAGGACTAGGCGGTAGATTAGTATAGCTGAAAGAATATGTCGCCATGTTAGGAGGAGATGGCTGTCTTGACGTGTAATCAGTGAAGCTAAGCACGCTTCCATACGTATCGCTCCTGTAGCATTCAACATTATTGTTTGCGTATGTATAATTTGCGTAACAGCAAGTGTGATTTGCCTGCAGCGCATCACTCATGTCGTACGGTTGGGAGTTATATGGATATTCTGGATTGGTATTTGATCTATGCGGAAGGCATTGAGTTACGTTGACTGAGAAATATGTCGGATTCGACTGCACTCCCATCGATGTGTTTATGATGAGCGAGACGTTGTGTATCGTTGATGTAGCGGGTTTATAGATGAACGCGAGGCTCTTTATGTTTATCATGCTTGGTGTTATGCTGACGTTTATGCCTGAAGGTATACGAAGCGATTTGCTCGCCTCATCGACTATGTTAATTATTTTTTTGAAGGGCTCTTGAGGATCGTTCCATGTGAACGTTGATAATGTTGCATTGAGTCCCGCTGCCATCCCGACTTTAGATTCAGAGCCATTCAAGATATACAGGTCTTCATATGATGCATAATTATCTGGGACGTCTGTGTATGTGTTTGAGCCCTTTATTTTTGCTTCAGGAAGATCGAAGACCATTATCCTCACTTCCTGATAATCTTCTAATCCACTTCTATCCGCTATCGATATAAGGACTGTATGAAATCCTACATCTGCTTTTCTCGGGATATATGTCGCGTTCTGTTTACTTGTGACATACGCTCCTGATTTTGTCCAATTATGTGGTGAGCCTCCTGTGATATTTATCTTTGTGCAGTTCGCGATTATGTATGCCATTGTTGTCGGCGAAGTTCCGGAACATTTAGGGTTGCTGAAATCGAAATATTGATCGTAATCCTCTTTCCAATATCCGTAGCTGTATATCAAAGAATTTTTGTCAGGATAATCCGGATCATATCCTTGAGGTTTTAATAGAAGTGTTTCGTTTTCTATTCCTTGAATGTCAAAATATTGGCTATTTCCGTCGTGGATATAATCCAGCGCTGGTCTTCTGTTCCTCACTGCCATGTTTATCAAAAGCGGTCTTCCTCTTATGCTGTGATCATTGTCTATGACTGTCAGTATATCTGTAAAATTATTTCCTATTCCACCTGGAGACATGGTGACGACATAATTTGATGTGTAAGTATTTTTTCCGGGTCTTCTTATCGATCTGCTCAAAACGGTCTTGCTGCCTGCAACAACGTCGAAAAATATATCCTTGACATCGCTGTTTGCAAGTTCATACGCATACT
>CAZFVG010000190.1:0-1568 GCA_964522135.1 uncultured Methanosarcinales archaeon
GCAATCCTTGACAAAAACCTTTAAGTTCTCAGACGACAAAATCATACCCATTTGGTATACGATTGTGTATCTTAATATATTAATATACTAAGTTATATTTAAACCTTTCGTTTCATTCATGAAACACAATAGATACAATAAAGATAATAATTAAGAAAGTATAATAAATAATATAATATAGTAAAACATATAGTACAATAGTTAATTTATCACTTAATCAGTAATTTATACACTGCAAATAGTGGCATTAAAAAATGAATTGATTATATAATACTATCAGAATGTACGTATGAACCAAAGGAAAATAGAAATATGAAAGTATTAGTAGCCGAGGGTTTAGTTTAGAAAAAGAAATAAAGAAATACTTATTTAATAAAAAAGAAATAAGAAAAAATAAAAAAATAGAAAAAATTTACTGTAGTTCTAGGTAAAAGTAGTATGGTGTTGCCGTTGTATCTCCGAGGTGACCATTCTCTCCTACCAACATCTCGAAATCATGAGTCCTGTTATCAAAGCCGTTAGAGTCTTTCGTCAATAGTGATGTATATACTCTATTGGCGTTATCCGAAAGAAGGACTTCTTGGAAATTTGTAGATGGACCAGTTCCGTTGTTTAAATTGACAGCTGCACAATTCTGAGTCGTATTTATTATGGCTCCACCGACATAAAATTGATTGAATGCAGTTGTATTGAGGAATGTTTTATTTACAGAGTCTTGGGCTGTGGATTCATTAACTCCAAGCACAGTATCTTCAGCGACTATTTCAGATGCATTAGCACATCTTATACTAGTCCAAGCAGGAACAGAAGCCGTACGTGTTGCGTAAACTCGGCCAGAAGGGGAGGCAAGAGCCCAATTGTATAAAGATTGATTCTGAGCGTTACTCAAAACAATAGTTCCTGTGACGTTACCGAAGTAGCCCTGCCAAGTTTGTGACGTGCTTACTCCAGCGAAATTCACTTCAGTTACATTTCCTGCGATCGCAGAAAGATTAGCCGCTCCAGCGCCGCCATATGTGGTGCTGCCGATAACCGTTGCTGACGACGGTCCGCTTGGCAACGCAGTCGCGCCTGCAATTGCTAAAACGCCTAATATTAGCAGTACAAACAATTTCGCCCAATCCATTTTTATCCAATTCATTTTATCCTCCACAAAAATTTTCTATTTAAATCATATCCAAAAACTAAGAGAATGAATTCCAACAGTCCACTAACGAATTTTCTTTTCATATCCACGCAATCCTTGAAAGCAAGCAATCCTTGACAAAAACCTTTAAGCTCTCAGACGACAAAACCACATACACTCAGTATACAATTCTGTATCTTGATACTATTTAGACACCAAGTTATATTTAAACTTTTCGTTTCATTAATAAAACATAAGATATACAATAAATAAACAAACACACTGATTAATTTGATAAACTAATTAATCAGATAAACTGATTAATTAATCAATTAATTATATATTTATATTCCGGATAACCGGACATACGGTAAATATTAACAAAAAAAACATGAGCACTACACGAGTTCTACAAATATATAATACGTAGTAGGAGTAGTCT
>CAZFVG010000191.1:0-1526 GCA_964522135.1 uncultured Methanosarcinales archaeon
CGTTTATTCTTCTTCTCTTGATAGACGAGAGAAAAAGAAGGGTGCGCAAAGGTTAAGAGAACATAAGATACTGCTTAAGACTGCAGATAAACAAGTCCAATCACGACCGCAAATAATCCAAACCCTGGACGCTTCAATCGGCTCCAGCAAAAGACTTGATGAAGCTAACCGCCTGATAAACTCTTTCAATTATGAGAAGTCAAGGCAAGTATATAATGAATGTATGAAATCTCCAATATCTAGATCTGATCAGGCGATGCTTGATCATGTGTTCATAAAACTTCAAGCCTACAGGTCGGTCTATTTGGCTAGGAAAAATCTGTCTAGCAAGAACTATGAAAAGACGCGTCAGGAGATATCAAATATCAATGCTGCATGCATACGAATGGTTAATTCTATGAAAGAGATTGATGAAGATTATAAAGATGATGAGAGAAAATTCATAGATTATATAATGAATTCCAAAAAACATTTGGAATCTATGAGTTCGTAATATTTCTAAAGGTTTACTCTTGCTTTATGTCAGATGCTCCTTCTGTCTTTTCTTTGGTCTCTTGTTTCTCTACCGTTTTGTGTCCCTTATGTTCTTTGTTGGACAAGGGTTTACCGCATTTCCTGCATGTCTTTCTAAACCTTGAATTTAACGTTTTACAATGTGGACATCTTTTTCTTCCGAATACTATTAGTAGCAGTAGTATGATTATTAATATTATTAGTGAGTAAGTCACGACATCGAACTTAGTGAGTTTGAAGGCATATTCTCCATACACTGTCTTAGTAAGACTATTCTCATGCTCTCCATAATATCCCTTCACTTTAACGATTGGATTATTGGATATGTCTGCATCTGTCAGCGTCACTTCTACAGGTATATCAGTTTTCTTTCCAGGTTTTATCAAGACTGCTGCAGGTGAAGATATTGTTGTGTATTCTCCATTAATATAAACGTCGACCAATTCTATACTTACATAACTGTCTACAGTCCCTATATTTTGGACGGTTATTATGAATTTCTTCTGTCCCTTATCGTACTGTACATTTGTTATATTTATTAGGGAATCATCAAGTATCTGTACGCTTTGAACGTTGACTGTACCTTGTAATACGTATTCTAATGACCTTTGACCCTCGCCGAATAATGTGTACACGTTGGCTGTTATATTATCGCCCTCTAATTGCGCATCATATGTCATTGTCTTGTATTGATTCTTATCCAAGAATACCGGGCTTTGATCTCCAACAACGAGCGTTTGGTTTCCTGCATGTATGGTTATCGTTCCCTTGAAGTATGCCCCAAGATTTACCGTATTTCTATATGTGACCCATAACTGTTTTGTTGCAAGGTTGTACATTATACTATATATATCCATACTCACTTGGTAAACGGGCATCGGAAATTTATCCAGATCCTCTACTGTTGCTATCGGTCCTGTTGGCGTTCTTGAGCCTTGGGCGAATTTCACGAATACACTTATACCTAATTGTCTTCTTATAGCCGTCGCTGAATTTATCAGCTCATTTCCTAT